>CAIUEQ010000348.1 GCA_903898215.1 uncultured Bacteroidota bacterium
ATTTATTAATAGCACATTTTTCAATTTCTTTTGTTACTTGCAGGCATGAAAATTCACTTCAGGTTTCTGCCGATTTTATTTCTTTTTGCTCTTCTTGGTTGCTCCGGGCCATATTATTTAAAGGATACCAAAACTTCTCAAACTCATATCAAACAAGACTCACTTCAATTAGTTGATTCGGTTATTTTGAAAATGATTGCACCGTATAAACAAAAATTAGATGCACAGATGAATGAAGTTTTGAATGTTAGTGATGTGGAGTTGGTTAAAGATCGTCCTGAAGGAACTTTATGCAATTTTGCTGCTGATGCGATAGTAGCTTATGGAAATAAAACACACGATAAACCTATTGATTTTTGTATCCTAAATTATGGAGGCTTAAGACTTCCATCTATTCAAAAGGGAAATATTACGCTAGGGAAAATTTATGAGTTGATGCCATTTGATAATATGGTTGAAGTAGTTGAGATTGATGGAGCAAGTTGCAAACAACTGCTAGATATTATTGCAAAAAGTGGAGGTTGGCCGGTTTCGGGTGTAAGATTTAAAATTATAAATTCTAAAGCCGAAGAGATTTTTATCAAAGGACAACCTTTCGATTTAAACAAAACATATACACTTATCACTTCTGATTATTTGGTAAATGGAGGAGACGGTTTAACAATGCTCAAAAATTCGACTAAAAAAACGTCATTAAATTATAAAATCCGTGATGCGATCATCGATTATGTTCGCGAACAAAAAAATAATAACCAAAATATTAACACACAAAAAGATGGACGAATTACAGTTGTTCAACCGTAGAAATTTTATAAAAACATCGGCTTCAGTCATTGCATTTGCGGCTTTAACGAACTCTCCTTTACAATTATTTGCAAAAGAAGAACTTGTTAAAATAACGATTCTTCATACCAACGATTGGCATAGCAGGATTGAACCTTTTGCAAAAGATAGTGGCAAAGATGCCGGTCTTGGCGGAGCCGCTGCACGTGCAGCTTTGATTAAAAAAATTCGTACCGAAGAGAAAAATATTTTGTTGCTAGATGCGGGAGATATTTTTCAGGGAACGCCTTATTTCAATTTCTTTGAAGGGGAACTTGAATATAAGTTAATGAGCGAAATGGGCTATGACTTGGCAACACTGGGAAACCACGATTTTGATAATGGCATCGAAGGCATCATCAACCAATTGCGTTATGCAAAATTTGAATTTGTAAATTGTAATTATGATTTTTCAAATACCTTACTTTCTGATAAAGTAAAACCCTATAAGCTATATAATAAAGGTGGAATTAAAATTGGTGTGTTTGGCATTGGCATTGAGTTGAAAGGATTGGTGCCCGATGAATTGTATGGAAATATAAAATACAATGACCCAATTGCTGCTGCAAATAAAATTGCCGAAGAGCTAAAACTAAAGCATCATTGCGACCTTATTATATGTCTTTCGCATCTTGGTTATAAATACCAGGATGATAAAGTGAGTGATATCACCCTCTCAAGAAATTCAAAATATATTGATTTAATTATTGGTGGTCATACACATACCTTTTTGAAAACTCCCGACAAGCAAAAAAACATGGAAGGAAAAGAAGTGTTGATTAATCAGGTAGGTTGGGCAGGAATCAATTTAGGGAGAATAGATTATACCTTCGAGCCTCTAAAAAACAAGGCTTCACAACCAACAGCTTCAGTTTTAAAAATTGGTGAAGTAAATAGTTGACAACTTTTTTTACTTATTCACAACTTCTCAAAATTTTATTAAAAAAAACAATTTTATTTTAAAATATATTTAGGTTTTTATTTATTTTTAAGTAGTCATTTTTTAAAGTTGAATGAAAG
>CAIUEQ010000349.1 GCA_903898215.1 uncultured Bacteroidota bacterium
ATGCTGCAATTGAGGCTGATAAAAAAGAACGATTTCCAAAACTAAAATATTTAGATCAAAGGTCATTACGTTATTTGTTAAAAATTGCAGATTGTGTAAGATTTTCTGCAAGAAATGAACTTTATAAATTTTTAGGTTTAGATTTCAAAGATATAGGACCTATAAAATCTAGTCAAAATCAATCAGTCAATAGTGCAGTTCTTTTTCCTGAAGACGTAAGTGGAATGCCTCCAGGGATACATATAGTTTCTTTTGTTATGACAGCGAAAGAATTACTTGATTGCGCATATGTATTTAGAAAAGAAAATTGGGAGGAAGAGTCTGGTTACTATTATCAAAGATTAATTGATAAGAAAAAGATAGGTAATATTAGAAAGTTTCTGGTTAAACATCAACGAACTTTTATTGACAGTATTATTGTTAGTCTTCCAAAAGACTCAACTTTCCATATTTTAGATAAAAACGGAGATATTGATAAACCGATTGCTCTAAAGGAGATTAGTTCTGTTACATATAATACGGCAATAGCTATACCGTATAAGATAAATTCAATTGGAATTATTGATGGGCAACACAGAGTATTTGGTCATTTCGAAGGGCCAGAAAATAAAGAAGAGAAAATTATCTTAGGACTAAGAGAAAAAAGGCATCTATTTGTTACCGGACTGTATTATGAAAAAGGAAAATATAAAGAATCAGATAAACGAAAATTTGAAAGTAAATTGTTTCTCGAAATCAATAGTACTCAGAAAAAAGTAGGTGCTCAAATTTTACAACATATAGAATCTCTGCAAGAGCCGTTATCTCCAATAGGGTTAGCAATGAGTATTATTCAAAAAATGAATGCAAAATCTCCATTTTTAAATTGCTTTATTCTTTCAGAAATTGATACTAAGAAAAATGGTATAAGGACACCTTCAATTGTGAGATATGGATTACAACAACTGGTTGAAATAAATATATCAAAAAACGGCTTATATAAATATTGGACCGATGGTAAAAAAGAAGTACTTATTAATGAGCCGGAATCTGATGAAGCTGAAGAGATAAGAAAAAAATATGTTGCATTTTGCGCTGATTCTATATGTCTCTTCTTCTCCGCTGTTAAAGACACACAAAAGATATATTGGACTTTTGAGGATAATAGCAAATTGTTAACAGTTACAAGTATAGTAGCCTTTATTAAAAGTTTTGAAGATGCAATAGAGAAGTATAATGGTGTGAAAGACTTCGAATTTTATAAAAGTAAATTAAAAACATTAAAAATTAATTTTAAAGAAAAGGGATCTCCTTATGTGTCAAGTCAGTGGTCAAAACTAACCACAAAGATTAATGAATGCTGGATTTAGCTGTAGCTAAGAAGTAAGATATTTTCATACATGACTAAAACCGCAAACATTTGATTACAGATATTATTCAAATATATGTATAAATAAAAAAAAATAGAATATGAATAAAATAGAAATATTAAAAAACACTTACATTGGTTCTAGAGTTGCAGAACAAGAACTAGAGGGGTTAAAAAATTATTTTCTTAAAACATATTTATGGGAGCAATTAATAAACGACCAAGTCGATATAGTATTCGGCTGTAAAGGTTCAGGTAAAAGTGCTATATATAATTATTTATCCACTTATGAATATGACCTAATTTCAAAATATGTTTATTTGACACTTGCTGAAAATCCTAGAGGAACAGTCGCCTTTAAAGATTTGAATACAAGTCCTCCTACGGATGAATTTGAATTTAAATGCATCTGGAAATTATATTTCGTATTAATAATTTCGCAAAAATTAAGTGAAGAAAATTTTAAAGACGAAGATTTTAAAACGGTTATTGAAAAACTGCAACAGTCTGATTTAATAGCAAGACGAGCCACTTTTACTTCAACAGTAAAAATGGTAAGAGATTATATTAGAAGAATAAATCCCGTTATTGAACCAAATGTATCCTTAAACGAGAATTCTGGATTAATTGAAAAAATTGGAGTTAAAATATCGTTACTTGAACCGTCAAATAAAAGTTCCGATAAAGGCATCGTTTCAGTTGATAACCTCTTTGAATTATTGAACAAATCTTTAAAAAACAACTCCGCAAAGATTTGGTTAGCAATAGATAGATTAGATGCAGTGTTTCAGGAAGATTTTGAATTAGAGGCCACAGCTTTAAGAACTTTATTTCAAGTATATAACGATTTGCAAACCTTCTCCAATATTAGATTAATTATTTTTCTTCGAGATGATATATGGAGCAGAATTATTGAGAATGGATTTAGAGAAACTAGTCATATAACGAAAACTGAATCTATAAAGTGGGATCATCGTTCATTATATGATTTACTTATGACAAGAATTGAAAAAAATACTGAAATGTTGCATTATTTGAAAATTGACACAAGTCTTATTCCTAGTAATCGAGATGAGTTATTTAGGTGCATGTTTCCAAAAAAACAAGCAAACAAGACAGATTTTACCTTCGAATGGATAATTTCAAAAATTGAAGACGGAAACGAAAATGCTTCCCCTCGAGAATTAATCCAACTGGTGAGTTCAGCAATAAAAAATGAGATAAAGCTTATAAGTGAAGGAATATCTAGCCTTGACTTCATAAGTTTCGAATCATTATTGGTTGGTTTTAAAGATGTCTCAAAAACAAAAATCGAAACTTTTGTTGCAGAGTATCCTAAGCTGAAAACATTTATATTTCGTTTAAAAGGGCAGAAAAAAGTCAGATTCAAATTAGACGAATTGAAAGAAATCTGGGAGTGTAGCAAAAAGGATACGATTATAATAAGTAATAACTTGATTAAACTTGGTTTTTTTAAAAACGAGTCTAATGTCGAGAGTACACCAATTTTATTCATCCCTCTGGTTTTTCGACCTTCATTAAACCTTCAATATTGACCCCCAGCAGGCGCGAGGTACTGTCTTAAAAAACAAATAAAACCTCATTTATTTTTTTCCTATATTTGCATCAACCG
>CAIUEQ010000350.1 GCA_903898215.1 uncultured Bacteroidota bacterium
ATTCAACCTGGTTAACAAGCCCAATTATTCGCATCAACTCTCCTATCCAACTTAAAGTTAGAATTAGAAATATTGGCAACGAGAATATTGAAAACATTGCCATTACACTAAAAATAAATTCCATTCAAAAAGCGTTGGTTAATGTAAATTGTGAAGCTCATTCATATTCAGATGGTGAAATTACTTTTACCTTAAATTCAACAGGAATTCAGCAGGGTGAACTTTCTATTATTGATAATCCTATTTCGTTTGATGATAAACTGTTTTTCACCATTTCAACATCCTCTTCCAATCAAATTTTATGTATTAATGGAGGAGAGGAAAACAAGTTTATCAAAAATGTTTTTGAAGGCGATGATGCATTTATTTTAAACAATTGCAACGAAAACAAAATTGATTATTCCTCATTTAATAAAAATCAACTCATCATTTTAAATGAGCCAAATTCATTAACCAGTGGGCTTTCATCTGAACTGAAAAAGTATTTGGAAGGTGGAGGTTTTCTTTTGATCATCCCTCCTCAACAAAATAAAATAACAGAAATAAACAGCTTTTTGAGTGAGGTAAACAGCATTAATTTTGGTGTGCCCGTTAAACAAAATTTAAAAGTGGATCATATCAATACACAGGAAGAACTATTTAAAGATGTATTCCTAAAGTTTCCTCGAAATATTGATTTGCCAACTATTTCACAATATTATGAAACCATCAAGAGTACTTCCAATAAAGGAACTTCGCTGATGCAACTAAATAATGGTTTGCCTTTTATTTATCAATCCACTTATAAAAAAGGGAAAGTAATTATCCTTACAGTTCCCTTAAATGAACTATGGAGTAACCTTACACAACATTCTATTTTTGTGCCTTTAATGCTTAAGATGGCTTTTGGAAATTCATCGTATTCAAGTTTATATTCTACTATTGATAAAGATAAATGGATCAATACAAAACTTGATTTTCAAGGTGCTGAAAAAATTGCCCATATTGTTGGAAATGATGCTGATTTTTTGGCTGAAGTAAAATTGCAGGACGGAAAAAATACTGTTTATATCGATGAGCAAATTAAAAAAGCAGGAATATTTCACCTGGAAATGAAAGACAAAAAAGAGGCATCTGCACTTTTTGCCATGAATTACAACAGAGCTGAATCTTACACTCAAACTCTTGATATAAGCGAGCTCACAAAAAATATCAAAGCTGAAATTTTAAATGACGATGCAACTGTTATTCAGCAAAAAATATCACAGGAACTGAGTGGCACACAACTGTGGAGAGTTTGTTTGATGTTGTGTTTGCTTTTTGTGCTGATTGAAATACTTTTGCTTAAACTACTTTTAAAAAGTTTTTAGTCTTGGTCGAAAGTGAATAGGATTTGCTAATAACGATAAGCTATCAACTCATAATAAAATGAAACTTCTTGTAACCAACGCAATAGTATGCGATCCGCAGTCGGCCTTTAACGGCAAAAAATGTGATCTTCTCATTAACAATGGAATTATTGAAGACATTAAGCTAAGCTCCAAAAATAACTTCGATGCCATCAGCAAAACTTTTGATGCCAAGGGTGCATTCATTAGTCCTGGTTTTTTTGACATGCGTGCTGCATTATGCGACCCGGGATTTGAATTTAAAGAAGATATTACCAGTGCTGCCAACGCTGCTGCTGCCGGAGGATTTACAAGTATTGCATGCTTGCCAACAACACAACCACCAATAGAATCAAAAGCTGATATTGAATATATTTATCGAAAAGCAGAATCTGTTCCTGTAAACATTTTTCCTTATGGAGCGATCACAAAAAACAGAAAAGGTGCAGAGATGAATGAATTGTTCGACATGCACAAAGCAGGTGCTGTTGGTTTTACCGATGGAAATAAAACGATTGATGATGCAGGTGTGATGTTAAGAGTTTTATTGTATGGTAAAATATTTGGAAGTCTGATGCTCAATCACTGCGAAGATAAAGATATCAGTGCCGGAGGATTAATGCATGAAAGTACCATGAGCACAAGTTTGGGGATGAAAGGAATTACTCCAATTGCTGAAGAACTCATCATAATTCGTGATATTGAATTAGCAAAATATGCGGAAGCGCCAATTCATATTTCACATATTTCGTCAAAAGGAAGTGTGGAGATTATTCGTAAAGCAAAAAAACAAGGAGCTAAAATCACTTGTGATGTGGCTGTTGCCAATCTGATTTTTACAGATGAAAAATTGAAAAGTTTTGACAGCAATTATAAACTCACTCCTCCAATTAGAAGTTTATCAGATCAAAAAGCATTGTGGGAAGGATTGATTGACGGCACTATCGATTGTATTACTACCGACCATCATCCGGAAGATGATGAGCATAAAAATGTAGAATTTGAATACGCATCATTTGGAATGATTCAGTTACAAACTGCTTTTTCATTGCTAAATATGTATGCTCCAAAAACTTTTACAACTGATAAATTAGTACAATGTTTATCTATCAACCCTCGAAATATTTTAAAATTAAACAATATAAAAATTGAAAAAGGATGTAAAGCCGAGCTTACCATTTTTGATACAAATACCACTTGGATGTATGATAAAAAAAATAATCGTTCCAAGTCAAAAAACTCTCCGGTTTTAAATACCGAATTAAAAGGAAAAGCAATCGCAATCATTAATAAAGATCAACTAATTAAAAACATATGAACGCTTCAATAAAAGCACTCGAAAGTTTATTTCACAACTTTAATTCCGAAAATTCTCAAGCAGCTTTTTTAGAAATTTCTGCCATCATTTTAACTGATGACGATTTTCTGGAAAAGGTAAAGAAATTTGATGCAGCCATCGAAAAACATAATGTTTACAACGAAGTAGGCGAATATGCTTTTGACCTGATGATGATTCATCACCTCTCAAATTTTATTAAAGATGAAGATTATCTCGACTCAAAAGAATGGTTGGATATTGAAGATAAAACCATTGAAAGGGGAACAGAATTATTAAATGTTTTGCTTTATATCAGTGAAGTAAAAGACAGTGAAGTGGATATCAGCATCGATGATTTTTTATATGAATTTTTATTGGTTGATGAAGATGAATTTCAGGATGAACATCGCATTTATGAAGACCTAATCGTAAATCAAGATCTGGTTGAAGAAAGTTTAGAAAACATCATCAGAATAAGTTCAGAAATTGTTGACTCTACAGAAATAAAAGAATTATTTACTCCGCTTATTTTGTTTTTCCAAAGTCCGAATGAAAAGCTTTTAAGTAAAGATATCTATAACAGACTAAAACCTGCAGAACGCTCTGTATTGGGATGCTTGTTGGCTTTTAATAACTAGGTGAACAATGAGCGGTATTCGGTGAACAGTGAGCGGTAAGCGGTAAGCAGTGAACAGTAATCGGTAAGCGGTAAGCAGTGAACAGTAATCGGTAAGCGGTAAGCAGTGAACAGTAATCGGTAAACGGTATTCGGTAATTCGAAATACGTAATAATATCAAAATGGAATATGTAAAAAGCTTTAGAGATTTAGAGGTGTATAAACTTTCGAGACAACTCTCCGGAGAAATTTTTGAAGTCACAAAGAAATTTCCAAAAGAAGAAATGTATTCTCTAACAGATCAGATAAGAAGGTCATCACGTTCAGTTGGAGCACAAATTGCTGAAGCTTGGGCTAAAAGAAAATATGAAAAACATTTTATAAGCAAGCTAACTGATGCTGACGGTGAACAATTAGAAACTCAACATTGGATTGAAACTGCTTTAGATTGTTCTTATATTTCCAAAGAAATATCAAATGATTTTTTAAGTAAATATTCTTCGGTTGGAAAAATGTTGAGCTCGATGATGAGTAAAGCTGAATCTTTTTGCAACCGATAACCAAACACCGAACACCGACAACCGAACACCGATAACCGATAACCACATACCGAAAACCGATTACCGTCCTACGAAGATGACAGATAAGAAAAACCTTCCTTTCCAAATTTTAACCATTGGCATTTTCATCTTATTGATCGTTCCAACTTTAATACAAGACGGAATGTTTATGGATGGACAGCAATATGCTTGTGTGGCAAAAAATCTGGCAAATGGATTGGGAACATTTTGGCAACCTTTTGTTAGTGCAACCTGGTGGAAAAGCGGCTCAAATTCTTTTCTCGAACATCCTCCTCTGGTTTATGGAATACAATCTTTATTCTTTTTAGTATTTGGCGATAGCATGTATGTTGAGCGTTTGTATTCGCTGGTTACTGCAATCATTTCGGCAATCATCATATCACAAATATGGAAGATCCTTTTTGTTGAAAATGAAAAACTGAAAAATTTAAATTGGCTTCCGGTTTTATTTTGGATCATTATTCCTGTTTGTTTTTGGTCGTACCAAAACGATATGCAGGAAAATACCATGGGAATTTTCACGCTTGCATCGGTGTATTTTTCAATGAAGGCAATTCATTTAAAACGACATACCTATTTTTATCTTTTGCTTTCAGGAATCTCAGTTTTTGCAGCTTCGTTTTGCAAAGGTGTTCCCGGATTATTTCCTATTGGCATTGTAGGATTATATTGGTTTCTGAACAAAGATTTTTCGTTTGCAAAAATGCTGTTGTACACCATAATTTTAACAGCCATTCCAATTATTATTTACGCAGGATTAATGCTGAATACTGATGCGTATGAAAGCCTGACATTTTATTTTAACAAGCGATTATTATACAGAATTCATGATGAGCCAACAGTGTCGACACGATTTCATATTGTATATAAATTGATCACCGAAATGCTACCTGTTATTATTCTTACAGCAATCATTTATGGATATTCAAAAATAAAATTACCCCAAATAAAACAAAGTAAATCTTACAATAATCTGATCATTTTATTTTTTATGGTTGGTTTATGTGGCTCGCTTCCAATTATGTTAACACTGGTACAAAGCGGATTTTATTTTGTCCCTTCCCTCCCATTTTTCGCCATTGGATTTGCATTATTTGTTGCACCAAATATTGTGCAATTGATAAACAGGATCGATTTAAAATGCAAAGCATTCAATTACTTTAAAATATTTTCTTTCGTTTTATTATTTGGCTCAATCATCTTTTCAATCTCACAAATTGGTAAACAAGGCCGCGACATTGGTGAGTTAAACGACACCTATACGCTTGGTAAAATTGTTTCTGCAAACACCACTGTAAGAGTAGATGAACAAGTATTTAATAATTGGGCATTTCAATTTTACTTACTCAGACATTTTAATATCAGTGAAGAATATTCAACCGGGAGCAAACATCAATTTTACATCAAAGAAAAAAATGATACCGCTACTGAATATGAGAATTACAAAAAACTTCCTTTAAACACCATGAAGTTTGATCTGTATGAATTGAAATAAAATAGTTTGGATTAAGTTGAATGAAAATATTTCTATGATTTTATATAATGAATATTTCTCTCGTTCAAATAATTCATGATGTAATTGAAACATATTTCATGTTTACCAATTAGCTCCGGAGGGAATACCCCTTTTTCGGCAAACAAACCATCCAAAAACATATTTGCAACTGCTGTGGCAGTGTATCCAGTAGTTCTTGCCATTGATGATGTTTGAGATTCATGGCTATATTCATCGTATAAATTAAAAATAATTTCTTCTGTTTCTCCTTCAACATTTTCACCTTTAAGGATGATGCGCATGATGGTTAACTCCTCTTCCTGTTCTCCAAGTTTCCATTCTTTAAAAAGAATTTTGCTTGTAAAATCAAGAGCCGAAATTGCAGTACCGTTTATTGTTATTTTCTCAGAATTAAAGAAACCACTTTCTTTTAATACTTTAATATTTTCAACATGGCCGGGGTAACGAAGTGTTTTCTCTTTCATGTTTTTAATATGCGGCATGGTAAAAATAATCGACCGTAAACCATCTGAATTAAACGCCTCTAAAGTTCCAACATGATCAAATTCTAAAAATTCACAATCTGTTAAAGCATCGCGTGTAATCATATTTCCATTCTCAACATAACGTGCAGGACGAGTATATTCTTCAATCACATCTATGGGAGAAAATGGTGCTTTATAATTGAATGGCCATTTTTTTACTTTTGGTAAACCTCCCACATAACATTCAAAATCTGTTAACTTTAATTTCTCGTTATAATATCCCAGAATAATATTATCCATTCCCGGAGCCACACCACAATCAACAATTGCGGTAATATTTTTTGCTTTTGCCAACGCATCTAATTCCAAAGAATTTTCGGGAAAGAAAGAAATATCTACAACATTTTTTCCGGCTTCAATTATTTGCTTTAAAGTTTCAAAACCTAAAAAACCAGGCACGGCACATACCACCAAATCAAAATCTTTTATTGCCGATTGTAATTTATTTTTATCACATACATCCAGTTGCAAAATGTTTAACGAATTACATTTTATTTTAAGTTGATCTAATCGTTGACTATTTAAATCTGTTAACGTTACTGAATGATTTTTTGCTAAATCGATAGCTATTGCACTGCCAACCATTCCGGCACCTAAAACGATAATATTGCTCATGATGTAAATTTATTTTTTGACTGCAATTTCAATACTTAACTTCTAACTCAATGCATCAATCACATCTTGTTTGGTGATGATATGAATATCGCCACCAAGGGTTTTAAGCATCACTGCATTATTTTCTTTGGTGATCAATTTTGATACTTCTTCAATAGTTGAATCTAATCGAACAAAAGGAAAAGGTGCTTGTAAAACTTTACTCACTTTTTCGCTTTTCAATTCAGGGTGTTCGATAAGTTGACTAAACAAATGCGAATCATTTAATGAGCCTACAAATTCGTTATTATCGTTCACAACAGGTATTTGTGAAATATCATATTTGCGCATTCTTACAATCACATCATGAACAACATCATTTGCATTTGCTGTTACTAATTTTAAATGTTTATGTCGCTCAATTAAATCAATTGCTTTGGGTTCAGCGTTCACTAAAAATCCACGATCGCGCATCCAATCATCGTTAAACATTTTTCCAAGATAACGCGTTCCATGATCATGAAAAATCACTACCACCACATCCTCTTTTTTAAACATATGTTTCATTTGCAACAAACCCGCCATGGCAGATCCTGCAGAGTTTCCAACAAATATTCCTTCTTCACGAGGAATCCTGCGCGTCATGATTGCAGCATCTTTATCAGTAACTTTTTCGAAATGATCGATGATAGAAAAGTCGACATTTTTAGGAAGAAAATCTTCACCAATTCCTTCGGTGATGTATGGATAAATTTCATTCTTATCTAAAATTCCTGTCTCTAAATATTTTTTAAAAACCGAACCATAAGTATCAATTCCCAAAAGTTTAATATTTGGATTTTGTTCTTTCAAAAACTTTCCTGTTCCGCAAAGTGTTCCACCTGTTCCAACGCCAACTACCAAATGCGTTATCTTACCTTCAGTTTGTTTCCAAATTTCAGGACCGGTTTGTTCGTAATGCGCTTGAGAGTTTGATAAATTATCGTACTGATTTGGTTTCCATGAATTGGGAATTTCTTTTTCCAAACGTGATGAAACAGAATAATAAGAACGTGGATCTTCAGGGTCAACATCGGTTGGACAAACAACCACTTCGGCACCAAATGCTTTTAATGCATCCACTTTTTCTCGCGATTGTTTATCGGTAGTTGTAAAAATACAACGGTAACCTTTTATCACAGCTGCAATGGCAAGTCCCATTCCGGTATTGCCGCTTGTGCCTTCAATAATAGTATAGCCGGGTTTTAATCTTCCATCTTTTTCGGCATCCTCAACCATTTTCAAAGCCATCCTGTCTTTAATAGAATTGCCGGGATTCATCGTTTCAATTTTTGCTAAAACGGTGCAAGGTAAATCTTTAGTGATTTTGTTGATTTTCACCAAAGGTGTATTGCCAATTGTTTCTAAAATATTGTTGTACCACATGTTTGCGAAAGTATGTAAAAAGTATAAAATGTTATTGTGTTTATTATTCTGTCTGGGATCCAGTTGAACAGACACACTCTTTGCCAATCTTTGGCTGTAACGTTGGCTTGTGTAGCTTGGCAATGTGTGAAGCTGTGAAGCGTTGGCATTTTTAAATTTCAGTAAGCAATTGTTCTTTTGTCAGTTCGCTGTAGTTCACTCATTTTCAATTTTCTCAATCTCTTTCATCTATCTGTTTATGTTTAACCTATCATTTTAACAATTTTCTATTCTCTATATTTTCTAAGATTAGCATTTGTTGTATTGCTATTTGATTCATTTTTATCAACCTGTCTTGTTGCGTCATTTTTTCATTAATCAAAAGTGCATTTATGTTTTCTAAGTTCGAAAGACATATTAGCTCATTGATATGTGCATAATCTCTTATGTTTCCTTTTTTATTCTGGTTTTCTTCTCTCCACTCTTTAGCCGTTTTGCCAAATAAAGCCATATTTAAAACGTCTCCTTCATTGGCATAAACCATCGAAATTTGTTGAGGTGTTAATTCATTTGGTATTAAATTTCGCTTTACAGCATCTGTATGAATGTGGTAATTAATTTTAGCTAATTCTCTTTTAGCACTCCAGCCTAATTGTTTTTGCTCTTCTATTTTTAGCCGTTGAAATTCATTGATTAAATAAATTTGAAATTCGGGGCTTAGCCACATCGCAAAATGAAAGGCAATATCTTTAAGTGCATAAGTACCTCCATATCTACCTCCCTTTACTAACAAGCCTTTTGCCTGCGTTCTTTCAACCCATTGCCCCACAGACATGATGAATCTATTAACGCCAGCATTTTGTTCAATTACCCCAAATTCGGAGTAATTAAAATTTGTGTTATTTATTTTTTCCCAAATTCCCAAATATTCTAAGGTATTCTTATTGGTAATCCATTTTCCAATTAGTCCGCTACCATCCTTAAAGCCACTGCACATATCGGTAAGACTTATATAATCAGTTTCATGTGTAGTAAAAATTGAAATTTCAGTATCTTTTACTTTAATTTTTGCCATATTCTTAGATGATTAATGCAAATTATTTTACTCAATTTCAAGTTTATCAATCTCCTTCATCAATCTATCCGTTTCCGATAACGCAACAATAATTTTCTGATAGTGTAAAATATCATCAAATTCTAATTTCCTTTCCTTGCGGTCTTTGAGCCATTTTTGTGCTGGTTGATAACCCCCAATGTAAAATTCCCAAGCAACTTGCGGAACGTTGTCGAAATACTGTGTATCGTTAATGTAAACTTTTCCGTTTTCGTATTTTGGTTTTACAACTACATTATTTCCGTCTTCGGGATATTGAGTTATGTATTTCTCAACGGTCGGGCTTTCTAATAAATGTATTTGTCGTATTTCTCCGCCAATTTTTACCAATTGCCAAAACGTGTCTTTATCTTTTGGATAAGGCACTCTAGGGAAATCAATTTTTAAAAATTCTTTGTATTTTTCGCGGTATGTTGGCGAATGTAAAACGGCATAGATGTAATCTAAAATATCAATTGGTGCAAAAGTGTTTTTGGTTGTTTCTTTTTCGTTTGTAAAAGTTAAACCTAATTTTTCTTTTAACTGCTCTACAATTTCTGAATTTAGGTTTGGTGTTCTTTTAGAAGATTGACCAATGGTTTGTTGTCCTTTATTTTCGGGATATAAATAGAGTGGGAATACATAACCCCTTTCCCTTGATTTATTTGAAACAAAAGAGTCGTCAACAATTTTATTGGTTATAAAAATATGCGAATAATCATCTGTAACTAATTGACGACATAAATCAATACCAACATTATCTTTATTGATAAAGTGATACATAAATTTTTCCCTGCCCCAATCAACCATAGAACTATGGTAATAAATGTATCTATCGTCAAATAATCTATAAGCGATTTTTTGAATAATATCATTGTGGTTAAAATTCTGTATCGTCTTTCTCGCTTCAACCATTTTCCAACCTCTGGAATCGCCTGCTAAATATTTACCTTCCTTTTTATTCCCAAAAAATTTTCTTCTTATGGAATCATCGGTGAAATTAATGTCCGAAAACTCTTCCATTCTTTTTTTAAGAATTGGTTTTTCAAAATCAATTACAAAACTATCTCTTGCCGTTACAACGCCTGTAACGTTTACTGAAAATAATTCATCAACTCTAAAACCTTTTTCGTATTCCTTTGAACCTTTATTGTTTTTTGGAACAAAAAATAAAAATGGTTTTTCTGG
>CAIUEQ010000351.1 GCA_903898215.1 uncultured Bacteroidota bacterium
AGGACGCTTCAATTGAACGTTGCCATCTACTACTTCAAGCGTAATATCTAGGTCTAATTGCTGAGTTAATTCGCCTTTAGGGCCTTTAACAGTAACCAAATTTCCGGTAGATACTTTCACATCTACACCAGCAGGTAATTTTATAAGTGCTTTTCCTATACGTGACATAATTTTTTTCTCCTATCTATTAATACACGTAACACAATACTTCACCACCTACGTTTTGATTACGTGCTTCTTTATCGGTCATTACACCTTTAGAAGTAGTAACAATAGCAACACCCATTCCGTTAATTACACGTGGCATACTTGCAACATCAGTATATTTCCTTAAACCAGGAGTACTAACACGGTCAAGTTTTTTAATTGCTGGATTTTTTGTTACAGGATGATATTTTAGTGCAATTTTAATTACACCTTGATGATTTGTAACATCTTCAAATTTGAAATTTAGGATATACCCTTTTTCGAAAAGCACACGAGTGATTTCTCTCTTCATATTTGAAGAGGGTATTTCTACGATGCGGTGATTTGCCTTGATCGCATTGCGCAGACGTGTCAGATAATCTGATATTGGATCTGTCATTATTTTATTATTTATTGTTTACTTGTCGGTAGTAAGCCAAAGGCACTCTTGCCAACACTAAGTTATGTTTTTAATTTTAAAGGGCTGCGAATATATATATAATCGCGGCTTTTAACAATTTTTTTTATTTGTTACCAACTTGACTTAGTAACGCCTGGTATTTTTCCCATTGAAGCCAAATCTCTAAATTGATTACGACAAATACCGAAATCTCTCATATATCCTTTTGGTCTACCTGTTAATTTGCATCGGTTATGAAGCCTAACTGGAGAAGCATTTCGGGGAAGTTTTTGTAATGCATCATAATCTCCTGCTGCTTTTAATGCCGCTCTTTTAACCGCATATCTTGCAACTGTTTTTTCTCTTTTTAATTGACGAGCTTTTACTGATTCTTTAGCCATTATTTTTGTTTTTTAAATGGTAATCCAAATTCTTTCAAAAGTGTTGAACACTCTTCATCAGTGTTAGCTGTTGTTACGAAAGTGATATCCATACCGTTAATTTTGCTAACTTTTTCTATGTTTATTTCTGGAAAGATAATTTGTTCAGTGATTCCTAGTGTATAGTTTCCACGGCCATCAAATCCTTTTTCATTTAATCCTGCAAAATCGCGAACACGAGGTAAAGCAATTGAAACTAAACGATCCAAAAATTCATACATTCTATCGTTACGAAGTGTAACTCTTGAACCAATTGGAAGTCCTTGGCGCAATTTGAAGTTAGAAATATCCTTTTTTGATTTTGTTCTAACTGCTCTTTGACCA
Organism: uncultured Bacteroidota bacterium; assembly: GCA_903898215.1. Taxonomy (GTDB): domain Bacteria; phylum Bacteroidota; class Bacteroidia; order UKL13-3; family UKL13-3; genus CAIUEQ01. The sequence continues at coordinate 1,351 of CAIUEQ010000351.1, forward strand.
GCAATGATTGTCATTTCTTCAACTGCAACATCTGCAATTTTTTTATCAGCTACGGCAGCGCCTACACCTTGGTTAAGGCATATTTTTACCAATTTAGGAATTTGCATTACATTCTTGTACTGAAATTTTTCCTTCATTGCAGGTACTACTGCGCTTTTATAATGTTCCTTTAATCTTGGAGTATACATAATTTTTTAGTCTATTAATTCGCCAGTTTTTTTAGAAAAACGAACAAGTTTACCTGCATCATTTTTTTTACGTCCGATACGGGAAGGATTCCCAGCCTTATCTAAAAGGATAAGATTTGAAATGTGAACAGGAGCTTCTTTTTTAATAATTCCTCCATTTTGATTCTTTGCATTTGGTTTTGTATGGCGGCTAACAATATTGATACCTTCAACCAAAGCACGTTTTTCAGTATTTTGAATTTCGATAATGCGACCTTTCTTGCCTTTATCATCTCCAGCATTAACCTGAACCATATCTCCTTTTTTAATATGGAGTTTTGTTTGTGTATTTTTCTTTCTTTCCATAATTATAATACTTCTGGTGCTAACGATACAATTTTCATAAACTGCTTTTCTCTAAGTTCGCGAGCTACAGGTCCAAAAATACGAGTGGCTCTTGGTTCATCTTGTGCAGTAAGTAATACACATGAATTATCATCAAAGCGAATATATGAACCATCCGATCTTCTAATTTCTTTTCTTGTGCGAACAACAACTGCTTTAGAAACAGCTCCTTTTTTAACGCCACCCGAAGGTATTGCCGATTTAACTGTTACTACAATTTTATCTCCAACTGAAGCATAACGCCTAGCTGTTCCACCGAGTACTCTAATACAAAGTACTTCTTTTGCGCCACTGTTATCAGCTACTTTTAATCTACTTTCTTGTTGTATCATTGTTATTTTGCTTTTTCAATAATTTCAACTAACCTCCATCTTTTGTCTTTACTCATTGGACGGGTTTCCATTAACTTTACTATATCGTTAATGGTACATTCATTTTTTTCGTCATGAGCCTTAAACTTAGAAGTCATCTTAATGAATTTCCCATATTTCGGGTGCATCACTTTACGTTCAACTGACACTACGATAGTTTTTTGCATTTTATTGCTAACCACTTTACCGATGATGACTTTACGCGAATTTCTTTCTATTGATATTGCTTCCATTGTTTAGTTATTTTTGAACATTTTCAATTGTTCTTCTTTTTTGCTCAGTTAATAAACGCGCAATAAGTTTTTTGGTTGTTTTAATGGTGTTAGGATTTTCGACTGGGGAAATGGCGTGTCCAAATTTCAATTTTGTGAACATTCCTCTTTCTTCTTTAACTCGTAAATTCAACTCCTTATCTGATAATTCTACTATTTCTATATTTTTCATGATTATTCAGTGTAATCAGGTTTAACAACAAACTTGGTAATAACTGGTAACTTCTGAGATGCAAGTCTCATTGCCTCTTTAGCAACACTCACCGGCACACCGTCAGCTTCAAAAATGATGGTTCCAGGTTTACAAACAGCTACCCAATACTCAGGTGCTCCCTTACCTTTACCCATACGTACCTCAGCTGGTTTCTTAGTCATTGGTTTATCTGGAAACACACGTATCCATACTTGTCCTTCACGTTTCATGTGTCTGTTAAGAGCAACACGAGCCGCTTCAAGTTGTTTAGACGAAAGGAAACTCTCATCAACAGATTTTAGTCCGAATGATCCGAAAGCGATAGTAGCGCCACGAGTAGCATTACCTTTCACTCTTCCCTTCTGCATTTTCCTGTATTTGGTTCTTTTTGGCTGTAACATTTCTTACAGTTTTATATTATTGAAAATGAATAATTACTTTTTATTTCTTGGTCTTCTATCTGCTCCACCAGCAGGTGCACCTGTGTTTCCACCTCTTCTATCTCCTCCACCGCCTCCACGAGGTCTTCTGTCTCCACCACCTCTTTCGTGTCTGCTATCATTAGATCTTGGTCCTCCAGGTTTGTCCTGTGTAGTTATCCCAACATTTGGAGAAAGGTCACGTTTACCAAAAACTTCACCTTTACAAATCCAAACTTTGATTCCAACTTTACCATAAACGGTTAAAGCTTCGACAATAGCAAAATCGATATCTGCACGAAGTGTATGTAATGGTGTTCTTCCTTCTTTGTAAGATTCAGAACGAGCCATTTCAGCTCCACCTAAACGACCAGAGATCATTATTTTAATCCCTTCAGCTCCCATTCTCATTGTTGATGCAATTGAAGTTTTTAATGCTCTTTTGTATGAAACACGAGCTTCAATTTGACCAGCAATATTTTGACCTACAAGTTGTGCATCTAATTCAG
>CAIUEQ010000352.1 GCA_903898215.1 uncultured Bacteroidota bacterium
AATTTCTCCTTCAGGTGTAACCGGACCAAGTCCTAATCTCATTCTTTCCTGAACTTCATTCCACAATTCTGTGTAATAATCAACAGCATCTTGTGTACCACGGAAAGCTGTAAATATTGGTCCGATATAATATACACCGGCAAAATATGCATCAATTGGAGAAGGAACATTTTTGGCACTTTCTAAAATTTTCACAAGAAGATCTTCTGCCTTAGCAGAATTTACCATCATTTTTGAAAGTCGTTCATGATCATATTTCTGACCTGATACTTGTTCCATTTTTGGAATTACTTCTTCCTTCAATTGTTTTACCATGTAGCTGATTTGATCTTCAGTCATGATACCATCTTCCTGATAAGGTGTGTGAAGCATTGCAACAGGAACACCAGGATAAAGTCTTTCTAAATTTTCAAACCATTTTAAAAAAGTAAAGCAGCCTGTATAACTTAAAAGTAACAAATCCGGAGGAGGGATTTTTTCACCCGTTGGTCCGATGTTACCATTCAACATCATACCGATATCACATTTTACATACGTACATACATCTTCCGAAAATCCAATTTTTTCTGCGTCACGGATATATTCCGCAGATTTTTTTCTCATACCCGATTGTAGTGCGTTGATCTCCGGATAAACGGGTAACATATCAAACGAAAGGATTAACTCTGTTAGATTTCCGGGAACAAAAGTGTAAACAACTTTTTTCCCAAGTTCAGTAGCCATGCTCAAATCTTTGAATTGCTTTGCGAGCATTTCTTTCTGAATGATCATACTGTTTTCTTTGATAGCGTCTTTGTGGTCAGCCATATTTTTTAATTTTTATTTTTTCGTGAATTAGATTTTTTTATCGAGACTATATTTCTTATGCCCAAAGTTTTATTGAGTCAGAGAAAGTTCCGGCTTGTTCTTTAATGATTTTAAACTGTCCGGTATTTTCATGAAATTGGAAATTGATATGAGGAATGCCTGCAGCATCAGCTTCTTTTTGCAATTCAGGACGATCGAGTAAAGCCGGATCGCAAAAACTTGCAGCACAAAATATGATGCCATCTGATTGTCTTTCTCTTGCCAGTTTAACCAATCGTTTTCCTTTTGGATTTCCAACATCATAATAAGAAGATGAGAATGTGCTTTGATGGATATAAGCTTCAGAAAGCGCATGCAAAGGATCTTCAGAATTATTTTTAATATCACCTTGTATAAATCTTGAGCCTAACATGAAGTCGTCATCTACAATATAACATCCTGCAAGTTCAATGGATTTGATTAATCCAATAGGAGGTTGTTCGCAGAATGAACCGGAAACAACCACACGGATATTGTCCATAGGTTCGCCTCTTTCATTTTGAAGATGTGTAAATACTTGCTCTAGAATTTCGTTGTGTTCTTCAACAGGCATGCATTGTCCTGCACGAAGAATATGATACATTTCGACAGCCGAAAGTTTCCATGGACTTGTTTGACGAATGTCATAAATTTTCTCAATTAATTGACGGTTGACATTATATAAACCTATTGAATGATTGAGAGCTTTTGCTGTAACACGAACGCCATTAATTTTAAAAATATCATCTAAAACTTTTTCAAGTTCTTGGATGTAAAATTTCCCTCCGATGGATGATTCGAAATTTTGTGGGTAATCAAAATAACGTTGAAATTGTCCCTTCTTTGAAAGTTTAAACATTCCCGAAAGATTACGAACACAATCGCAAATTGCAGGGAATAAAAAACCATCAAAACCATCCAGATTTGTATCTAAGGCCATTTCGATAATTCCTCTTGGAAGATGACAGATATAAGATTGATAATACGCATCTCCTTTTATGATTTGTTTACGATCACCTGTTCCCATTATTCCAACCGAAATACCATTTGCAGCATGAATTATTTCACGAGGAATATAAGTAGGAAGGTATCCAACAATTACGCGGGTTGCTTCTTCCGATTTCCATTTTTTAGCTAGTTTAAAATTGAGGTCAAATGCTGTTTCCTCACATTCTGATAATATTTGTTCTAATGATTTCATTAAAAATTTATTTATGATATTTATCTTAATTCTTTAATTATCGAACGAAAACATAAAATAGTTTTCAACTTGACTTAAACAAATTGACACGATTAAATCAAAAATTTATATGACTTGCATCACGCAGTGCGATGACTTTTGTCATGTTTTAATTTGCAACTCTACAATAGATTTACAACACGTTTTATATGCAAAAAAAATGTTCAGTTATTATATTAGCAGGAGGTAAATCCGAAAGAATGAACTTCCCAAAACCTTATCTGGGCATAGATAGAAAAACATTCATTGAAAAAATTATTGAAACATATCTTGCATTTGGAATAACAGAAATAATTGCAGTGATGAATAAAGATTTTTGTGAAGGGAAATGGGAGAAATATCTCAGAAAAATTTCATCAAAAATTATGATTATCAAAAACACAAATTCTGAATCAGGGAGATTTCATTCTTTGAAATTAGGACTTCAAAATTTAAGTGAAAACATGGATTGTTTTGTTCAGCCGGTTGATAATCCTTTTGTGAATGAAGAGATATTAAATTTGTTATGGGAAAGCAAAAAAAATGATGGTTTCGTATCTCCTGTTTTTGGAACCAAAGGTGGCCATCCGATTTTGTTATCAAAAACAATGATTAAAGAAATTGAAACGATTGAAGATGCAGATATTAATTTGAAGGAAATTTTTAAACCTTTCCTAAAACAGAAAGTGATGATGAAGGACGGATTAGTATTAAGAAATATCAATACCCCGGAGGATTATGATCAATTCGTAAATAAAAATCTGTAGTGTGAAAAATATATTTGAACTGATAGGAGTGGCGCAAAAGGAAAGTGATTCAGTTGCATTATGTACCATTGTGAGCACAAAGGGTTCATCACCACGAAAAACAGGATCTAAAATGTTGGTGTATGAGGATGGTAGAATTGAAGGAACAATTGGCGGTGGTGATCTTGAAAAAAAAGTCATTGAAAATGCGCTTGCTGTTTTAAAAAAACGTGAAGCGAAAATTTTTAAACACGATCTACTGAATCAACATGATATGTGTTGCGGAGGAACGGTTGAAATTTTTATTGAACCAATTTTGAAGAAAAATAAATTATACATTTTCGGTGCCGGACATACAGGACAAGCATTAGCAAAATTTGCCATTGATTTTGGTTTTGAAGTAGTATTGATTGATGATAGAAAAGAATATCTAAATGAATGCAAATTAGATGAAGTGAATAAAATGAATTTACCCCATCACCAAGCTTTGTCAGTTCTTCCTTTTGATGAGAATGTTTTTATTTGCATCATGACATATAGCCATCCGATGGATAGAGAAATTCTAGGGTTTTGCATTAAAAAACCGTTTGCATATTTGGGGATGATTGGCAGTCAGAGAAAAGTTGAGATGACAAAAAAAATGTTTGTAGAAGGATTAAATATTTCTGAACATGATTTAGCAAAAGTAGATATGCCAATGGGCATTGATATTTTGGCTGAAGGTCCGGATGAAATTGCAATCAGTATTTTGGCTAAATTAATTGAAGTTAAAAACGGGAAAATGGTTAACAGATAATTGTTCACCGTTCACCGAAATTGGCAAAAAAAAAAATCTGAGTAATCAGTGAAATCTGTGGCTAAAAAAATAAAAATTATTCCGCGGTAATCCGCGAAATCTGCGAGAAAAATAAATATGACTAAAAGAATTTCAATTGTAACAGGAGCAGCAAAAGGTATTGGCAAAGCAATCGTTGAGCGTTTTATAAACGATAATTATTTTGTTGTGGCAGTTGATGTGGATGAAGAAAATGGCAATAAGCTTTCTTCAGAATTTGGAGATCAACATGTAAAGTTTTTCAAAGCTGATATTTGCAATGAAAAAGAGGTGCAATCGCTTTTTGAAAAAGTTAAAACTGATTTCGGGAAAGTTGATGTATTAGTGAATAACGCAGGAATTATTCGCGACAATATGATTTGGAATATGCCTGTTGAAGATTTTGACCTAGTAGTGAATATTAACCTCAAAGGGACATGGTTGCTTTGCAGAGAAGCAGCAAAAATGATGAAACTTCAAAACTCAGGACGAATAGTAAATATTGCATCACGTGCTTGGCTTGGTAACCGTGGACAAAGTAATTATTCTGCATCGAAAGCCGGAGTTGTTGCAATGACAAGAGTTTTAGCGCTTGAGCTTGGCAAATACAATGTATGTGTAAATGCTGTTGCACCTGGTTTAATTGACACTCCATTAACCCAAAAATTAGAGAACGTTGTATTGCAAAAATTGATAGAAGCACAACCAACTCGAACTATGGGTTTACCTTCTGATGTGGCAAATGCTGTAGCATTTTTATCAGATATTAAAACACAATTTATTACCGGTCAAACTTTGTACGTTGACGGTGGAAAAAGTATAGGAGCAGGTATTTAAATTTATTATTAAAAAGATCATGAATTATCATTTTTCAAAAACAGTAGACTACAATTTTGAGGAAGCTATTGTAAGAGTTACAGAGGAACTTAATAAAGAAGGTTTCGGCATTGTTACAGAAATTGACATAAAAAAAGTATTGAAAGAGAAGCTCAATAAAGATTTTAGACAATATATTATTCTAGGGGCATGTAATCCCAGTATAGCATATTCTGCAATCATGGCTGAAGATAAAATCGGAACTTTAATGCCATGTAATATTGTTGTTCAGGAACACCTTAACGGTGATATTGAAGTATCAGCTGTTGATCCTGTTTCCTATTTACTCGCATTTCGAAGTGAAGAGCTTTCAAAAATCCTCTCTGAGGTGAGAGAAAAACTTCAAGACATTATCCATAATTTGTAAGTAATAAATGAAGCAGATACACATAAAAGTTAACGGAAAAAAGTTTGACCTATTGGTGAACGAACATGAAATGCTTTCATCAGTAATTCGTGAGAAAGTTGGATTAACCGGAACAAAGGTAGGTTGTGAGCAAGGAAGTTGTGGGGCATGTACAGTTGTTGTAAATAATGAACCTGTATTAAGTTGTATCACTCCCGCAATGCGTTTTGATGGTGCTGAAATTACTACTATCGAAGGTGTTTCGCAAAATGGTGAGCTCAACAGATTACAAGAAAAGTTTGTAGAGAAAGGAGCAATTCAATGTGGCTTTTGTACTCCGGGAATGGTAATTACAGCTTTAGATTTTGTGAAGAAAAATCCGAACCCATTGTTGCACGAAATTAAAGATGCACTTTCAGGAAATTTATGCAGATGCACAGGCTACAAAAAAATTATTGAAGCTGTTGCCGAATATGCTAATGAAGAATATACTGGCAAACGAAATCTTAAATCTGAAATCGTAAATCATAAATCGGTTGGTGTTCCTCGCCCTTATATTGAAGCAACAAAAAAAGTACAAGGCATTGCCGATTATGCTGATGATCATAAAATGAAAGATGCTTTGCATATCAAATTTGTAAAGAGCATTTTTCCACACGCAAATATTTTAAGTATCGATACAACCGAAGCGATGAAACTTCAAGGTGTTCGTTATATCGCAACAGGAGCCGAATTGCCAATCACATTTGGAGTGTTACCTCTCTCTCAAGATGAAACAGCAATGGCCATTGAGAAGACCAGGTTTATTGGAGAATATGTTGCTGCCATTGCTGCCGATACTGAAGAAATTGCTTTCGAAGCATGCAAATTAGTAAAGGTAAAATACAAACCATTAAAAGCTTTTTTAACAATTGATGAATCGTTGAACGATATCGGTACTGCCGAAAAAATTCATAACACAACGAAGTTCAATAACAATGTTCACAAGAAAGCTGAGTTGCGTTTTGGTGATCAACAACAAGGATTAAAAGATGCTGAAATAGTTTCGAAAATGAGTTTTGAAATGATGGGCATCAACCACGGATTTACCGAGCCGCATGCATCAACAGCTTTTTGGGATGAGAATGGATTAACGATGATTTCGGCAACACAAGTATCCCATTATTTACATCGTGCTTTAGCTAAAACAATGGAAGTGCCACTTGGAAGAGTGCGTGTAATTAAACCATATTTAGGTGGTGGATTTGGTGGTAAGAGTGATCCATTTGCTCATGAAATTATTGTTGCACATATTGCCCGTAAAACAGGAAAACCTTGTCGTGTACGTTTATCACGCGAAGAAGTATTTCTCAATAATCATGGCAGGCATCCAACAAAAATGGAAATACAGCTTGGTGCAAATAAAGATGGAATGCTGAAAGTTCTCGATGCCGAAATTGCCATTGATGGTGGTGCTTACGGAAGTTTTGGAATTGTTACTTCATATTACAACGGAGTGCTTTTACAAGCTCCGTATAAGTTAGATAATTTTGGTTTTCGCACGCATCGTGTGTATACAAACAAACCGCAATGTGGTGCCATGCGCGGACATGGAGCAGTGAATTCTCGCTTTGCAGTTGAGTCGATGATTGATGATATCGCACACCGTATCAATATGGATCCGGTGGAAATGCGTATCAAGAATTTCCTCGAACCAAATTCATTAACTGTTGGTCATTATCGCATCACTTCAAATGGTGTGAAAGAAGCAATTGATAGAGTAACAAAACAATCCGACTGGAAAAATAATCATGGGAAAATGCCATACGGACATGGTTTCGGAGTGGCTTGTGGGTTTTTTATCAGTGGAAGTGCATTGCCAATTATCTGGAACGAATTGCCTCAATCAACAGTTCATTTAAAAGTTGATTTTGATGGAAGAGTTTTGATTACTTCTGGTGCAAATGATATAGGACAAGGAAGTGATACGATGCTTTCAATAATCGTTGCCGAGGTTTTGGGAATATCGATGGATAAAACTTTTGTGATTGCAGCCGATACATTAATTACTCCGGTTGACTTAGGCTCTTATTCATCACGTGTAACATTCATGGCAGGAAATGCAGCGAAAGATGCTGCTGAGAATTTGAGAAAAGAAATTTCAAATGCCATTTCGAAGAAAATGAATGTGGCTGTTGAGGAATTAATTTATTCGAGCAACAGTGTTTTTAGCAATGATAAAAAAGTAGACTTAACCTGGGATCAGGCAATTGAAATTGTAACAGCAAATCGTGGGGCAGTTAATGTGAGTGGAAAATATATCTCACCAAAATTGGGTGGCGATTTTAAAGGTGCCGGTGCCGGATTGAGTCCTTCCTATTCTTTCAGTGCATGTGTGTCGGAAGTAAAAGTTGATTTAGAAACCGGGCATGTAAAAATTCAAAATGTTTGGGGTGCGCACGATTGCGGAAAAGCTTTGAATCCTCTGGCGGTTGAAGGTCAACTAGAAGGTTCATGGCATATGGGAATCGGACAAGTGATGACCGAGTCGATGGAATATTACAATGGTTTATTGGTGAATAATAATTTCCTCGATTATAAAATTCCAACTTCTTTAGATACACCTCCAATTCATACAAACATTGTCGAAACCATCGATCCTGAAGGTCCGTTTGGTGCCAAGGAAACAGGCGAAGGTGCAATTCATGCGGTGCTTCCTTCAATAGCAAATGCTATATATGATGCAGTAGGAGTTCGTATAACTAAGATGCCAATTAAGAGTGAAGATGTATTGAGGTTAATGAAAGAAAATAAATTAAAAAACGTAGTAGCATAAAGATGAAATTAATTGTTACTAATGATTTTAAAACCGGACCACGACATGTTTACTGGCTCACAAGTATTGATGTTGTCAAAGTGAAATAAAAAATGCCACTAAGGCATAAAGACATTAAGAAGCACAAAGTTTTTTGTGAAACATAGTGCCTTGGTGTCTTTGTGGCAAAAAACAAAATGAATTTGTTAAATGATTTAAACATGATAGCAGAAAAAATATATATCAAAGCAAAAACAGTTGAAGAAGCAATTCAAGCTGCCAAATCAAATGGAGATAATTTTTGTTTTTTAGCAGGTGGAACAGATGTGCTTGTAAATAAATTTCAAGGAACAGAAGAAGCAACTTGTTTGATTGATATTACCGGAATCGAGGAGTTGAAAAATGTTACCACCGATGGAAATTTTTTGAAGATTGGTTCCTTAATAAAATTAGATGATCTAAAAAAACACGAAGCAATAACAATGAATTTTCCTGCATTGCTCGAAGCAGCTCATCAGGCAGCATCACCTATGTTGAGAAAAACAGCAACAATTGGAGGAAACATTTTATGTGAGAACCGTTGTTCGTTTTTTAATCAAAGCGAATTTTGGCGCGAAGCTGTTGGGTATTGTTTAAAATGTGAAGGAGATGTTTGTATTGCTACAGGTGGAAAAAAAGCTTGTTTCTCAAAATTTGTTTCCGATACTGCTCCTGTTTTGATTAGCGCAAATGCTCAGCTTGAAATTAGCAATGAAAATGGTTCAAAAATTATTCCTCTTGAAAGTATTTATACCGGTGATGGAATTAATCCACGAAATTTACCCAAGTTAGCATTGATAAAAAATATTGTTTTACCATTAGATAAAAACTTTAAAATTATTTTCAAAAAATTACGTCCACGCGAAGCTGTAGATTTTACATCGCTTACAACGGCTGTTTCAATTGATCAATTTGGCGATATAAAAATTGTATTGGGTGGCATCGATCCCAAACCTGTTGTTGTAGCAGGTTCCATGAACGATAAAAAAGAAGAACTTATTAAACAGGCGTTAAAGCAATCCCGAATTGTTGACAATGATTATTACTCACGTGCCTACCGAAAAGAAATGATTACGGTATTTTTGAATCAGAGTTTTGAAGAGTTGAAATAATTTACATAGACAAAATAATAAGTAAAAAAGGCTTTCAGATTATCTCTGAAAGTCTTTTTAGTAATTGGTGGAGGCAACAGGGTTCGAACCTGTGACCCTCTGCTTGTAAGGCAGATGCTCTGAACCAGCTGAGCTATGCCTCCGTTTTAGGGACTGCAAATATAATGGCACATCATAAATAAACAAACCTTCACATAAATTTCTCTGAAAATTATAAATAAAGCAATGGCTTGCATGGGTTTAATTATTTATAAACAGGATAAACATAAAAAAATCCCGCGTTCATCACGCAGGATTTATTTATATTTTTAAAAATTTAGTTAAGCATCAATACGGGCATATTTTGCATTAGCTTCAATAAATGCTCTACGAGGAGGAACTTCATCACCCATCAACATACTAAATATACGATCGGCTTCTGCAGCGCTATCTAAGGTAACTTGTTTAAGCGTGCGTGTTTCCGGATTCATGGTTGTGCTCCATAATTGTTCTGCATTCATCTCTCCCAAACCTTTATAACGTTGTATTCCCACACTTTCAGGGTTTCCACCTTTGGCAATACGCTTCACAACTTCTTCACGTTGTTGTTCGGTCCAGCAATACTCTTCTTCTTTTCCTTTTTTTACTAAATATAAAGGTGGTTGAGCAATATAAATATAACCGAACTCGATCAATTCTTTCATGTAACGGAAAAACAAAGTAAGGATCAAGGTACGAATATGGCTTCCATCCACGTCAGCATCCGTCATGATGATGATTTTATGGTAGCGAAGTTTATTCATGTTCAATGCTTTGTTATCTTCTTCGGTTCCTATTGTTACACCTAAACCGGTGAACATATTTTTTATTTCCTCGTTCTCATAAATTTTATGTTCGAGGGCTTTTTCTACATTCAGAATTTTTCCACGAAGAGGAAGGATAGCTTGATTTACTCTATTACGACCTTGTTTAGCTGTTCCACCCGCAGAGTCACCCTCAACTAAATAAATTTCGCATAAAGTAGGATCTGTTTCTTGGCAATCGGCAAGTTTTCCGGGTAATCCGCTTCCGCTCATAGCGCCTTTACGTTGCACCATCTCACGAGCTTTTTTAGCTGCATGTCGAGCTGTTGCTGCAAGAATTACTTTTTGCACGATCAACTTGGCTTCTTTCGGATTTTCTTCTAAATAATTGTTTAACATTTCACCTACGCAAATATCAACAGCACCCGTAACTTCATTATTTCCTAATTTTGTTTTTGTTTGTCCTTCAAATTGTGGCTCCTGAACTTTTACTGAAATAACGCCTGTTAATCCTTCACGAAAATCATCTCCTGCTATTTCAAATTTCAGGTTTTTAAACATCCCTTCTTTCTCAGCATACGATTTTAAAGTTCTTGTTAAAGCTCTTCTAAAACCTGCTACGTGAGTTCCTCCTTCGATGGTATTGATATTGTTTACATATGAATGAAGGTTTTCAGTATAGCCTGTATTATAAATCATTGCCACTTCAACAGGAACACCACCTTTTTCGCCTTCTACATAAATTGGCTCAGGTAACAATTTTTCACGTGTTCCATCAAGAAAACTAACAAATTCTTTTAGTCCGCCATTGCTGTAAAAAAGTTCTTCTTTTGTATTTCCATTTTCATCAGGTCTCTCATCTTTCAGGGTAATGCTTACACCTTTGTTGAGATATGAAAGTTCACGCATTCTTGCGGCAATGGTGTCATATTTATATTCGGTAGTGATAAAAATACTTCCGTCAGGAACAAAATGAATAGTGGTTCCTGTTTTATCACTCACACCGGTTTCTTTTACATCATATAATGGCTTACCACAACTGTATTCCTGTTGAAAAATTTTACCATTACCATAAACAGTTGCAATTAGAGTTGTTGAAAGTGCGTTCACACAACTAACGCCCACACCATGCAAACCGCCTGATACTTTGTAAGTATCTTTATCAAATTTTCCACCCGCATGCAAAACAGTCATAACAACTTCTAATGCTGATTTGCCTTCTTTAGCCATGATTCCGGTAGGAATACCACGACCATCATCGCTCACTGTAATAGAATTATCGGTATTGATTGAAACAAATATATTTTTACAATATCCGGCTAAAGCTTCATCTATCGAATTATCAACTACCTCATAAACTAAATGGTGTAAACCTCTTACTCCAACATCACCAATATACATTGCCGGTCTTTTTCTTACTGCTTCTAATCCTTCTAAAACCTGAATATTATCAGCGGTATAATTTTGTTTGTTTTCCATTGATCCTTCTGTCATTTTCGTTTAAATAAATTATTGGGTAAAAGTAGTTTGAAATGCTTTCTTAACCTAAATTTATAGCACGATTTGTCGCATACTTTTCCACATTTTTTCCTCGTTTTTTTTTGTGCTTCAAGATGCGCCACTATCAAGGATGTAAAAGTATTTTTTTGCTTGAAGCCTTTCATCATTTTATAAAATGAAATGAAATATTAATTTCCCAGAGTGCAAAGTGCAGCAATAAAAAAACTAAGACATAAAATTACATTAGCAATACTGCTTTTAACTATTCCTTTACTTATTGGGGTAGTAGGATTTATGTTGATAGAAAATTATACTTTTCTTGAAGCATTATATATGACTGTGATTACAGTTGCTACAGTTGGTTTTCAGGAAGTGAGACCTCTGAATGATGAAGGCAGAATATTCACCATTTTCCTTATTATCACTAACCTTGGAATATTCGCTTATGCAATTTCACTCGTTACAGGAACGATAGCTGATAGTAATTTTTTTGAACGTTATAAAATTAATAGAATGAAAAATAAAATCGCTGAATTAAGAAATCATGTTATTGTATGCGGTTACGGTAGAAACGGCAAAGAAGCCTGCATCATGCTTAAACGTAACAAAATAAAATATGTGGTACTTGAAAACAAAAAAGAGCTCACAGAGGATTCCTCAATAGCAGATGACTTTTATTTTTTGAATGAAGATGCTACTAAGGATGAAACACTTTTAAATGCAGGAATTA
>CAIUEQ010000353.1 GCA_903898215.1 uncultured Bacteroidota bacterium
TGTTATTATTCTTTAAAGGCCTATCATTAACGGTTCCCATCAATGCATCAGTATTAATGATGAATACTCCAATTTTTGTAGTGGTGTTTGCTGCAATTTTATTGAAAGAAAAATTAGCGATTCAAAAAATTATAGGAATTTTGATTGCAGCAATTGGAGCAATATTTTTAATGGGAGGCACAAAATTTTCATTAAACTCTCAAACAGCTCTTGGCGATTTATTTGTTTCAGGAAATGCAATCATCTATGCTTTTTATTTAGTTTATGCAAAACCACTTGCTCAAAAATATCATCCGCTAACTGTTACGCTTTATGCTTTTATGATAGGTGCAGTTTTAGTTGTTCCATTTGCATGGAAAGAGTTTTTAGAAATTAATTGGCAAGATATTCCTGCAAAAATCTGGTTATATATTTTATTTGTAACGATAGGATCAACTTTTATTACCTATGTGTTAAATGCTTATGCATTAAGACATGCATCACCTTCTCTTGTTGGTTCGTATATTTATTTACAGCCCGTTTTGGCAACACTTATTGCAATTTTTTCCGGAAAAGATTTGCTTACTCTTGAGAAAATCATTTTTATTTTGATCATATTTTCGGGAGTTTTTTTGGTAAGCAGAAAATTGAAAACAGAATAATTTTTTGTTTGTTTAATTCACAATCACTTCATTTAATTATTATACATTTGTCAAAAGTAAAAGGATATGCTAAGATCAATGACAGGCTTCGGTCAGGCCGAAGTAGAAACAGAACGCTACACTATTAAAGTAGAATTTAAAGCACTCAATAATAAATTTCTAGAACTTAATCTTCGCTTACCAAAAGTTTGGCAAGGGAAAGATCTTGAACTTCGCAGAGAGATGTTAAAACTTGTTGAGCGTGGAAGTTGCAACATTGCTGTTAATGTTTCTTTTAGAAAAGAAGAAGATAAAATTTTGCCAATCAACAAAGAGGTGGCACGCTATTATTTGAATGAATTAACAGCGTTAAGCAATGAATTTAATTTGGGTATAAGCACACTTTCGCAAAGCATATTAACTATTCCAAATATTTTCCAAATTGTTGAGCACGAAAATACTGAAGATGATGATAAAGCATTGATGCACGTGCTAAGCGAAGCATTTGTTGATTTTGAAAAATTCAGAATCAAAGAAGGTGAAATGCTTAGCGAAGAGTTGAATAGAATGACTCAGGCAATTATCCGTTTGGTAAAAGAAGTGGAAGAGATGGAACCCGAACGTGTAGAAAATATTCGTAACAGAATAACTGATGAAATATCAAAAATGAAGGAAGATACTTTTGATAAAAACCGATTTGAACAAGAGCTTATTTTTTATATTGAGAAGTTGGATGTATCTGAAGAAAAAGCAAGGTTGATCAATCATTGCAATTATTTTTTAGAAACAATGAAAATAAAATCATCAGGAAAAAAATTGGGTTTCATTGCTCAGGAAATGGGAAGAGAAATAAATACACTTGGTGCAAAAGCCAATCACTTTAAAATTCAACAAAGGGTTGTTGAAATGAAAGATGAGTTGGAAAAAATTAAAGAGCAAGTGAATAATATCTTGTAAGGGAAATGAGCGAAAATCATAAAGTTGTTATTTTTTGTGCGCCATCAGGGTCAGGTAAAACTACAATTGTTAAACATTTGCTTTCAGTTGATAATCGTTTGTCGTTTTCTGTAAGTGCCTGCACACGCCCACAACGAGCAAATGAAGTGTATGGGAAAGATTATTATTTTTTGAGTCTAGATGAGTTCAAACAAAAAATTATAGCTAACGAGTTTTTAGAATACGAAGAAGTGTATGGAGGAAATTTTTACGGCACTTTAAAATCGGAAGTAGATAGAATTTGGTTGCAAAATAA
>CAIUEQ010000354.1 GCA_903898215.1 uncultured Bacteroidota bacterium
CAGGCTGATAATTGCGAAATAGAATTTGCTATTCCTGTTGATTCAACTGCTAAAACTAGTGGCAAAATTATTTTCAGTGAGTTACCCTCAACTAATGCAATCGTAATAAAATATTTTGGGTCATATGGCAAAACTGCTTCTGTTTATGATGCCGCTAATAAATATATTGAAGGCAAAGGCAAGAAGATATCAGGGCCAAGTCGTGAAGTTTATATCACAGATCCGGGTATCGAAAAAGATACTGCAAAATGGTTAACTGAAATTGTTTTTCCAGTGGAGTGAAAAATGGGCTAACTTTTATTATTCAAACGAACCTTTAAGTTCATTTATTCTATTTGCATCAAGACGTAATAATATAAAAAGCAAAATAGTAAAACTTAAAAGTGACGAACCTCCATAACTTAAAAATGGAAGCGGAATGCCAATTACAGGAAGTATTCCCAATGTCATTCCGATATTGATGGTAAAATGGAAAAACAATATTGAAGCAACACAATAACCATAAATTCTATTAAACTTATATCGTTGTCGTTCGGCAATAAAAAGCACTCTCCACAATAAAAATAAATAGGCCACAATAAATCCTACCGATCCTGCAAAACCAAATTCTTCGCCAACGGTACAAAAAATAAAGTCGGTACTCTGCTCAGGTACAAAACGAAATTTATTTTGAGTGCCTTGCAGAAAACCCTTACCCACCAAGCCTCCGGAGCCAATCGCAATTTTTGATTGTTGAACATTATAACCGGCACCTTTTAAATCAACTTCTTTTCCGAGCAAAACATTTATTCGAGATTTCTGATGTGGCTGCATCACGTTTTCAAACAAATAATTCACACTGCTTACATAAAAAACAAAAGCTAATGCCACACCGAATACAATTAATATATTTTGTTTATTTCGTCTGATAAATAATAACATGAGCAATGCGATTGCTCCAATTGAGATGATCAGATAAAGAGGTGCTATTAATAATGAAAGCACACCCATAAGAGCAATCATAAATCCAATAAACAAAAAATAACCAGGCAAACCTTCGCGATAAAGCATAAAAATAAATGATCCAAAAACTAAAGCAGTTCCGGTTTCATTTTGTAAAAGGATAATCACCATCGGTAAAAATATGAGACCATAGCTGATGAGTTGAACTTTTTTGTCTGAAAATTTTGTATTGAATCCTCCAAGAAAACGAGCAAGAGCAAGAGCGGTAGCAAACTTAGCAAATTCGGCAGGTTGCAATCGGAATCCTGCAATTTCAATCCACGAATTAGATCCTCTAAATGAAGTTCCCATAATGATAACTGCAATTAAAAGCGCTATTGCCATTCCATATAATGCATATGCAAACACGTAGAAAAATTTTTCGTCAACCAACAATATGAGCAATCCGATAAAAGAGGAAATGCCAATCCATATTAATTGTTTTCCATAGTTCATTCCATTATCATAAATAAAAGGATGATCTTCTTTATATACAGAAGCATAAATACATAACAATCCTGCTATCACAAAAAAGTAATAGAGCACCAACGTAAGCCAATCAATGCTTGCCGGTTTAGGAGTATTATTTTGTTGCGACTGAATCATTTCTATGGGTTAAGTTTCCGTTCAACATTCTTTCTACCAATGCAGGTCGCGTATCATGTTTTCCTGTAAGATATTGTTCTAATAATATACTTGCAATTGGGGCAGCCCATGTTGCTCCAAATCCTGCATTTTCAACAACAACAGCGATGGCTATTTTTGGGTGAACTTTTGGTGCAAATGCAAAAAATATGGAGTGATCTTTTCCATGAGGATTTTGAGCAGTTCCAGTTTTTCCGCAAATTTCAATTCCCGGAATTCGGGCGATATAAGCTGTTCCACGTTCAACAACATCTTGCATTCCTTCAATCACTATTGGAAAATAAGAAGTGTCAACCGTACTCCAATGTTTGATATTATAATCTGGATTAGGATTAGGTTTTCCATCAATTGCTTTTACAATATGTGGAGTGATGTAATAGCCGCGATTTGCCACCGATGCTGTAGCATTAGCCATTTGCAAAGGTGTGATCCCAAGTTCTCCCTGTCCAATTCCTAACGACAGAGTTGTAAGTGCTTGCCAGCGATATCGTCCATAAACTTTATCATAATAACTTGTTGGAGGAAGAAATCCTGCACCTTCACCATAAAGATCTACACCCAGTTTTTTCCCTAAACCAAAACTTGCCATGTGATTATAGAAACTGTTGTAAGCATCTTCAACTCTATTATATCGAGGATTGTTAACGATGCTTCTATATACCTGACAAAAATATCCGTTACATGAAATTGCAATTGCACCGCGCAACTGATTTGGAGAAGAGTGAGCATGACAACCAACAAATAAATATCCTTGATGACAGCCATAACTTGTAGCCGGATTAAGTACTTTTTCTTGTTGTCCTACCAGAGATTCCAACACTTTAAAAATTGACCCCGGTGGATATGGTGCCGCAACCGGACGATTAAATAAAGGTTTATCGGGATCTCTTAATAATTCCATATAATGATTTCCCCTATCGCGACCGATAAATAAATTTGGATCATAAGTTGGGCTACTAACCAAAGCAAGAAGTTCTCCTGTCTCAGGTTCGATAGCTACAATACTTCCCATTTTATTTTTCATGAGCTGTTCACCCAAATCTTGTAAAACCTGATCAAGGCTTAAGGTGATATTTTTTCCAGCAATTGCGGCTGTGTCAAATTGCCCTTCTTTGTATCGCCCTTGTGTTCGATTTTTTGAATCAACTAAAATATATTTTACACCATTTACTCCCCGCAGTTCTTTTTCATAAGTGCGCTCAATACCACTGATACCAATGTAATCGCCTAATCGATAATATCCGTTTGAACGGTCAATATCTTTGTCGGTTACCTCACCAATATATCCCATAATATGTGCGGCATTGCTATGTTTATATTTTCTGTCGGTTCGCACTTCAACAAAAAATCCTGGAAAATCAAACAGCCTTTCCTGAAATGCAGCATACATTGGTATGGTTAATTGTTTTTCAAAAAGTGATGGGCGAAAAGGAGCATAACCTTTACTTCTTTTTAGCTTTTCAAATTTGTAAATAAAGTCATCTTTAGTAATGCCTAGAACTTTACAAAAAACTGCTGTGTCTAAATTTTTTACCTGTTCGGGGATAACGGTAAGGTCATAAATTGCATCATTATAAACCAACAATTCTTTATTCCGATCGTACACCAAACCTCTTGCAGGATAGATGGTTTGTTCCTGTAGTACATTGTTTTGTGCCGAACGTAAATAGGAATCATCAAGCAACTGAAGAAAAACTAATCGCACAATAAACACAATGCCAACTGCACAAAAAATCAGAAACAGTATGGTTCGTTTTACGCTGCTATCCATTTCTTGTTTTTGAATGGTAGAACAGCAATTGACCAATCACAATTAATAGAACAGTTACGATCGAGCTGAAAAAAATTCGAGTTATAGTTGAGAAGAATTCCTGAAAGCCATAAATTTCTAAAAAGAATAAAATGGTATGATGAATAAGGGTCATTACAAAGCAATAAAACACAAACCAAACAATTCCTTTTTGGGAAAGAGTAGGAGCAATTCGGCCTTCAATATCTTCTTTTGTTGTAGTTGCTTTTAAATAATGAATGCGGATAAAACCCATAAAATTTGTTGCGGCAATATGTAATCCCGGAGTGCTTGAAAAAGCATCCATCACTGCACCGCAAAAAAACGAGATAAGAACTATTTGCCAAGGTTTAACAGTAACAGGCAATAATAAGATAAACGAAATATAGATATACGGATTCACATAACTGCTCAATTCAATATTGTTTATCAGCAATATTTGTATAAACAATATCACGATAAACCGGAGCAGGTATAAAAGTGTTTCGAGTATCAATTTTTTTTAGTTTAAATTATTTTTTTATGCTGTTCTCTAAATTTTTTTGTTCGTCCTTGATCAAATTTCTGATAATATAAACAGATGATATAGTTCCAAAATCAGTATTCAATTCAACTTTGATGGTATGAAAATTATCACCTGCATCAAGACTGTGCGAATAAATTTTTCCAATCGGAATTCCTTCAGGAAAAATTGTAGAAAAATTACTGGTGATTATTTCATCATTTCCTGAAATTGGAACATGTTTGTTTACGTCAAGTAATCTTGCAAAACGCGGATCGCTGCCATCCCAAACCAACGAACCAAATGCTCCGTTCTTTTTTATTTTTGCGCTTATCTTACAATTATTATTTAACAACGATAGAACGGTACAATAATGTTCACTTACGTTCATCACAATTCCAACAATTCCATTTTCACTGATAACGCCCATTTCGGGAACAATGCCATGGTCGCTGCCTCTGTTTAAAGTTAGATAATTGTTTCTTTTTGTTACAGAATTATTTACAACAATTGCAGGGATATATTCATATTGTTGTTTGTAAATAGTATCGTTTACAAGTTTGGGTGTGAACTTGTTTTCGTAATAAGAAGTAATTAATTGAGAATGCAATCTTGCATTTTCTAATTGCAGACTATCGTTTACATGCCTTAAATTAAAGTATTGTTTTGTATTGCTGATAGTGCTGTAAAATGAACTAGTAACGCCTGTTGTGTAATTAACAAAGCTGGCTTTCTGATAATTGTTGAAACGATAAATAATTACGAAAGAAAAAATTTCGAGCGCAAAAAACAAAAAGAAAACGTAATATTTTGAAATGAAGAATATAAGATTTCTCATGCGTTAGATAAATCAATAATTAGTAATTTATAATTATTAATTAAGGAGTTTATGTCATCAAA
This sequence comes from uncultured Bacteroidota bacterium, assembly GCA_903898215.1. GTDB lineage: Bacteria > Bacteroidota > Bacteroidia > UKL13-3 > UKL13-3 > CAIUEQ01. The sequence goes on from CAIUEQ010000354.1 coordinate 4,818, forward strand.
AATTTAAAGTTTTTCAAGTTCTTAAGGGCCATTCCTGTTCCACGAACAACTGCACGAAGTGGATCATCTGCAACATGTACCGGCAATTTTGTTTTTTGCGAGATACGTTTATCAAGACCTCTTAGCAATGCACCGCCTCCTGTTAAATATAATCCAGTTGAATAAATATCGGCAGATAATTCGGGAGGAGTTAACTCTAATGCACGTAAAACAGCTTCTTCAATTTTCGAAATTGATTTATCTAAAGCTGCTGCAATTTCACCATAAGAAACGGTTATTTGCTTTGGAATACCTGTCATTAAATCTCTTCCGTTTACAGCATAATCCGTAGGAGGATTATCCAGTTCACTTAAAGCTGAGCCAACTTCAATTTTAATACGTTCGGCAGTTCTTTCTCCAACTAAAAGGTTGTGTTGCCTGCGCATATAATCCAAAATATCTTCTGTAAATTCATCACCGGCCACACGAATTGATTGGTCGCAAACAATACCTGCAAGTGCAATTACCGCAATTTCAGTTGTTCCTCCACCAATATCAATGATCATGTTTCCCATGGGTTCAAAAACATCTATTCCAATTCCTATGGCAGCTGCCATGGGTTCGTGTATCAGGTAAACTTCTTTTGCACCTGCACGTTCGGCCGAATCTTTTACTGCACGTTTTTCCACTTCTGTAATACCGGAAGGGATACATATCACCATTCGTTGTTGTGGTTTTATCAATCTGCTTCCTTGAGGAATCATTCCAATTAACCCGCGAATCATATGTTCGGCAGCATTAAAATCGGCTATTACACCATCTTTAAGCGGACGAATAGTTTTAATATCTTCATGTGCCTTTCCGTGCATTTGTTGTGCCTGACTGCCCACAGCAATTACATTTCCGGTTCTTCTATTGATGGCAATAATCGATGGCTCATCAACAACCACCTGATCTTTATGTATGATCAAAGTGTTTGCTGTTCCTAAATCTATCGCCAATTCTTGCGTTAAAAAACTGAACATTCCCATCGTGTTCCTATAAAATTAAAGGGTTAAACAGTCGCAATTTATATTATTTCATTTCAAGA
>CAIUEQ010000355.1 GCA_903898215.1 uncultured Bacteroidota bacterium
ATTTTGATTGTTTGATTGTTTGTATGCTTGATTGTTTATAGTTATTTCATTATTAATGAATGTACAATCGAAACCTAAAGATGCCATCAAATTTGCAGTCATTTCAATATAAGATTTTGAACTTATTTCTTCTGTCAATTCTATTTCTAAACCATTTTTAAATATTGGCGCAACAAGCATCAATGCTGAAATAAATTGACTGCTCACACTTGCATTCATTTTAATATTTCCACCATCCAATTGTTTGCCTTTTATTTTTAATGGAGGAAAACCTTCTTCTTGTAAATAAGAAATATCCGCCCCTAAATCACGAAGGGCATCCACTAAAATTTTGATGGGTCGCAATTTCATTCTTTCATCACATTGCAACTCTACTTCACAATTTATTGATGCAAAATATGCAGTAAGAAATCGCATACATGTTCCTGCATTTTTTACATCAATGATTCCTGTTTTTTGAAACAATGCGCTTTGCATGATCAAAGTATCATCAGCAGTTGAAATATTTTCCAGCGCAATGTTATTTCCACTGATTGCTTGTAAAATCAAAACCCGATTTGAGATACTTTTTGATGAAGGCAATTGAATTGTTGCGGCAACTTTTTTTGTTGGATGTGTAACATGAACTGTTCTCATAAACTATCGTAATAGTTGAGTGCTCGGGCAATTTGATGTTCGGTGCAAACGTGATTGACCGATCCTTTTCCAATGCGTTTTAGCAAGGTGAAGTTTATTTCTTCACCGATATTTTTTTTATCGTGATACATGAATCCTATCAGGTCAGGCGATAAAATTGATTTGAATGAATACTTTGGAAAAAATCGCAAAATATATTCCGACAATGACCGAAGTTCTTTATTCGACAAATCAATCATCTCTCGAGAAAGAAATGCCTCGCAAATCATTCCAATTGCAATAGCCTCGCCATGTTTTAATGGTTTTTGATCGTGTTTTAAAGAATAAGATTCGATAGCGTGACCGATGGTATGACCAAAGTTTAAAAGCTTTCTTTCATTTTGTTCGAAAGGATCTTTTGCAACAATTTTTATTTTTATTTTGATATTGTCGTTAATAATCGAATTCAATTTTTGAGATTCAAAAACATCAACTTTTTTTAGTTTTTCCCATAGGTCTACATCAACTATCAACGCATGTTTAATTACTTCAGCAAATCCGTTTATCATCTCTTCCTTTGGTAAGGAATTTAAAAAATCGGGATAAATATATATTGCTTTTGGGTCGGTAATAATTCCTATTGTGTTTTTAACTCCGTTAAAATCAATGCCCGTTTTTCCTCCAATACTTGCATCAATCATTGCCAATAAAGTTGTTGGGATATTGATAAAATCCAATCCGCGCTTAAAAGTAGCCGCACAAAATCCCCCGATATCCCCAATAACGCCACCTCCTAAGTTTAACAGAACCGAATTTTTTGAAGTATTAAAACGCATTAATTCATTCCAAATATATTGAGCAATTTCTAATGTTTTTTGCTGCTCACCACTCTTGATTTTGATGATTTTTGTATTAAACAAATACTTGTCGAGCATTGGTAGGCATAGCTTTTCGGTGTTCTCGTCCACCAATATAATTACTTGCGAATAGGAGTTCTCAATGAGGTTTTCTAACAATAATTCTAAAACATCATTGCCTGTATAAATTCTGACTTTTCTCAGGTTGTATTCTTTCAAAATAACTTATAATTGCCCTCGCAAAATAGCATCTTTTCATGCTAAAAAAATAATTTCTTAACATATGAGTAACACAACTTCATCGCCCGGCAAAGCCTTAGATTTCCAAAATACTGAAGTAGCTTTTAAATACATGACCGATAAAGAGCTCAAAATTTCATATATGTTGTTTAAAGCCATTGGCATGAACTGGCTTGTGAAATTAGGTCCTGGGTTGGTTAAATTTAGTTTTGATATAGGATTGCCCATCAAAGGTTTAATTAAAGCTACTGTATTCAGACAATTTTGTGGAGGCGAAAGCATGAACGAATGCGAATGGAAAATGAAGCAATTGCATTCCTATGACGTTGGTTCTATTCTCGATTATTCAATTGAAGGAAAAACAAAACAAGAGGAATTTGATGAAACTGCGGATGAAGTTATCAGAACTATTCATAAATCGAAAAACGAAAGAAGTTTAATTCCTTTCTGTGTTTTTAAACCTACAGGATTAGCACGTTTGGAACTTCTTACAAAAGTTGAGGCAAAAGAAAAACTCACTGATGCTGAGCAAACTGAATACGATAGAACTGTTGCAAGAATTGAAAATGTTTGCAGAACTGCTTACGAAAATAATGTAAGAATTTTTATCGATGCTGAGCAAACATGGATTCAGGGAACACTTGATGAAATCATCACTCAGATGATGATGAAATTCAATAAAGAAAAATGCATTGTATATAATACCTTACAAATGTACCGTCATGATAGAGTGGATTATTTGAAAAAATTATATGAGCATGCCGTAGCAAATAATTATATCATCGGGCAGAAATTGGTGCGTGGTGCTTATATGGAAAAAGAACGCGAACGTGCGGAGCAAATGGGTTACCAAAGTCCGATTTGTGCTACCAAAGAAGCTTCAGATAAATCGTATGATGATGGATTACGTTTTTGTATGGAACACCTCGACAGAATAAATATTTGTGCAGGAACTCATAACGAAGAAAGTTGCTATTTGCTTGCACAATTAATGGCTGAAAAAGGTATCGCGAAAAATGATGAACGCATTTTCTTTTCGCAATTACTTGGAATGAGCGATCATATCAGTTTCAATCTTGCACATGATAAATATAATGTTGTAAAATATTTGCCATACGGACCAATTAAAGCAGTATTGCCTTATTTGTTCAGACGAGCACAAGAAAACACTTCGGCTAAAGGACAAGCAGGTCGCGAGTTGCGACTGATCTCAAAAGAAGTTGCCAGAAGAAAAGGTGCTTAATATTATTTCGTCCCTGACGGGACTTTCTCTTTTTATCCTTTTTTTTGTTACCAATATTTTGCCTCTACGAGGCAGGTATATAATTTAAAAACAGCATTGTTTTTTATGAAATATATAAGCCCGAAGGGCTGAGATTATTATAATATTTTATTAAATCGCATTGAGAGAATCCCGAAGGGATGATATTATTTCACTC
>CAIUEQ010000356.1 GCA_903898215.1 uncultured Bacteroidota bacterium
ATCTTATAACATCAAACATCAAACATCAAACGTCAAACATTTAAAACAAGACGAAGATGTTCTCGACACATGGTTCTCCTCATGGCTTTGGCCAATTTCAGTTTTTGATGGTTTTGGAGATGATAAAAAAGATATCAAATATTATTATCCTACAAATGACTTAGTAACGGCTCCTGAAATTATGTTCTTTTGGGTGGCACGTATGATTATGGCTGGTTACGAATGGATGGGAGAGAAGCCTTTTACCAATGTTTATTACACTGGAATTGTACGTGATAAACAGCGCAGAAAAATGAGCAAGAGTTTAGGGAATTCTCCTGATCCGCTTGACTTGATTGCACAATTTGGTGCTGATGGTGTGCGCATGGGAATGTTAATTTGTTCGCCCGCAGGAAACGATATTTTATTTGATGAAAGTCAGGTTGAGCAAGGAAGAAATTTTTCTAATAAAATTTGGAATGCATTCCGTTTGGTGAAAGGTTGGGAAGTAAAACCTGATAGCGAATTCTCTCAAGAAATTTTAAACAGCAATAAAATTTCAGCGCAATGGTTTGAATCTCGTTTCAATACTGTTTTGAAAGAAGTGGAAGCGAAATTTGCCGATTATAAATTGAGTGAAGCGTTGATGCTTATTTATAAATTAATTTGGGATGACTACTGTGCATGGTATTTAGAAATGGTGAAACCGGTTTACCAACAACCGATTGACGAAACAACTTTTAAAACAACAATTTCATTCTTCGATAATTTGATGAAATTGTTGCATCCATTTATGCCATTTATTACCGAAGAAATTTGGCAAAATCTTTCTGAAAGAAAAGAGGGAGAATCAATTTGTATTGCATCTTATCCAACTTCTGTAGAGACGTTTCATGAAACATCTTTACTGGATTTATCCCGAACATTTGAAACTATTTCAAAAATCCGTGAACTACGTAACAGCAAAGGCATAAGTCCTAAAGAACAATTTGAAATTTCAATCAAAACGTTAAACCAAAGCAATTATAATTCGTATCAATATCTGATAAAAAAATTAGCGAATATTTCGGTTATCAATTTTGTAAGTGAAAAACAAAATGGTGCAACGATGCTTCCTGTAGATACTGATGAAGTTTTTGTTTTCCTGAATATTGAAATAGATGCTGATGCCGAAAAAGTGAAAATCGAAAATGAGATTGCATACCTCGAAGGCTTTTTAAAATCGGTAGATGCGAAGCTTAGCAACGAAAAATTTGTTGCCAATGCAAAACCTGAAATGGTTGATAAAGAAAGGCAAAAACAATCGGACGCTCTTGCTAAAATTGATGCGCTGAAAAATAATTTGGCTTCGTTATAATGTATTTCGTTCCTACGGAACTTTGATTTCTTATTTATGATAGTTCTACCAAAATGTCGCTCCTGACGGAGCTTTGTAGTTTCTGTTTTGATTATAACACTGTAAAATTCTAAGTCCCGTAGGGACTAAATATTGGTAACATCAAAGCCCCCCATGAAATACAGCCCCGTAAGGTCTTAACAAATTGTTAGCTAAATTAATTGATGATTTTTATTCGAATTTGATTGTTG
>CAIUEQ010000357.1 GCA_903898215.1 uncultured Bacteroidota bacterium
AAAAAAGAGAAAAACGAATCAGCCTCTTCAAGTAACTTTTGTTTTGCGATAGTCAATGAAAGATGTTCCAATGACATTAATCCTTTTGGCAAAATAGGATTTTGAAAATCTTTAGGAAGTGGTCTGTCGCTAAGTAAAAATATTGCCTTTAATTTTCCTGCTTTCCCATCAATTGCACTTGCCGGAATAATGATTTTCCCATTTGCAATTTTAAAACCCATTGCAAGATGTTCAACCATACGCTGTGAGTTCATTGTTCCCCAAAGAGGTTTGGTATCGGCTGAAATATTTTGTAACAGAAGTTTAAATTCAGTATCAAAAAAATAAATTAATTCTTCCTTAGTCTGCATATCAATTATTCATAAATAAATAACTAGTCACACCATCTTTTGAATAAAAGTAGATGGCATAAATCCCTTTGGGTATTTTTTTTAAATTGAGAATATTTGTTCTGTTTACTCCTGCTGTTTTACAATCTACCGAACCTTTAAAAATAGCTGGTGATTGCAGTTTTCTGGCATCTTCAATAACAACTTTTATTTTTTGAGGCATACGAACAAAGTACGAAACATGTAGTTTATTATCATCTAATAATCGCACGTCAAACAGGATGTCTTTTTTAAATTGATAATCATAATCTCCACCTAAAATTTTGTTTGCGAGTACAGCATCAGGAATGCCATTTCCTACAAATTTATCAGGTGAGTAATATTGTGATGAACTTGTTCTAAGAGCATCAAAAATTTCTGTGTTTGTTTTCAAAGGATTTGCCTGTAACAAACAAGTTGCAACTCCGGTTAAAATCGGACAAGAATAAGATGTGCCATTAGATTGATAAAAAGTGTTTGATGTAGATGGAATAAAAACGTTCTCACCAAGAACTGCAACATCCGGCTTTATTCTTTTATCGGCACTCGGACCAATAGAACTAAAACTTGAATGAAACTTTTTTTCATCAACACCACCAATAGCTAAAATGTTTAAAGCATCTGCAGGTGCAACAATGTTTTTCCAATCATTATCTCCTTCATTTCCCACACTGTTTAAAACCAGAATTCCTTTTTTTGCAGCCATCGATGCAGCACGAGAAATAATTGTTGTTTTTCCATCGAGGTCTTTGTATTGATGACTAAGAGTTTTATCATCAAATTCATTATATCCAAGAGAAGAATTTATAATATCTACCCCAACACTGTCGGCAAATTCTGCTGCAGCCAACCAATGTGTTTCTTCCATCGGTGATTCTGAAGGTGCATATTCAGTTCTTAAAAGCCAATAGTTAGCTTTCGGAGAGGTGCCCACTAACAAATTTGGAATATAAGCAGCCATGCAACTCCAAACCCCAATCCCATGTTCGTCATCATCAAAAACATTATTATTTCTTTCAACAAAATCTTTAGTGCCTATCACATGTCCACTATCGAATGCATAATTAAAAACAGGTATTTTGTTGGCATTTTTAAACCCTGCATCAAGCACGGCAATTGTTATCCCTTCACCCATAAATCCCATTTGATGAAGTTTTTGAAGATTCAACATATCAATTTGAGAAGTTGATTTTCCGTAAAAATTTGAATCGATTATTTTGTTTTTTTTATCTTCAAATTTTGATTCGAGTATGCTTAAGGCTTCATTAATATTAACTTGTTTGTCGGGTATGTTTTCATCGTCAACAAATTTCAACAGTCCCAAATAATTGATTTTTGAAATGAAAGTAAATTGTTTGAGAGAATCGATCAGATTTTTTTTTGTAGTTTGAATGGTAATTGCATTTAGCCACTTACTGGTATGAATAATTCGAAATCCTTTATCTTTTAGAGACGTTACATATTTACTATTTACTGGAAAATCAGTTGAAGTAATCGGAATCTTATATTTTACTCTTCTGTCAATTGATTTTTGGGATAAAAATTCAAGAGGTTTGTTGATGCTGAATGTTG
>CAIUEQ010000358.1 GCA_903898215.1 uncultured Bacteroidota bacterium
CCTGAATAATATCGGTTTCATGTATTCAGAAAGTGGTAATTATAAACAAGCTCTCGATCATTATTTTGAATCGATGCAGATAGCTGAAGAGTTTGGGGATGTTCATGGGATGAGCTCTTGTTTTGGAAATATTACCAATTGTTATATCAAACTGAACATGCTTTTTGCAGCAAGTAAATATGCCAACAAAATGCTTGAAACTGCAAAAAAATATACCATCAGAAACGATATTACTGATTCGTACAAATATTTAAATATGATAGAAGAGGCAAAAGGAAATTATAAAGAAGCGCTAGTCTATCATAAATTATTTAAAGCCTATAACGATAGTGTTTTTAATGATAAAAATAAAGACGAACAATCGCAGCTCGAAATTTTGTATTTGAAAGAGAAAGTTGAAAAGGAAAAACTTATTTCAACCAAGGATGAAGAAATAAAAAAAATAAAGTCGAAGGAAAAAGAAAGAGAATTCTCACAATATATTTTATTGATAGGTTTAGTGCTTTTTCTCTTCATATTAGTGATTTACGTGGTTTTCTTTCTACTCAGACGTACCAAGTACTCCTGATTTTTTACCTGATTTATTTCAGTTAAATTATATTTAAAATAATAGCATATTTGCCCCACAATTCGCAAAAAGATAAATTTTAAAATATGTCGGTATTAGTAAATAAAAATTCAAAAGTAATTGTTCAGGGTTTTACTGGCAGTGAAGGTTCATTCCACGCTCAGCAAATGATTGAGTACGGAACAAATGTTGTTGGTGGTGTAACTCCCGGAAAAGGTGGTCAAATGCATCTCGACAAACCAGTTTTTAACACGGTGAAAGATGCAGTTGATAAAGCTGGAGCAAATGTTTCCATCATTTTTGTGCCACCGGCATTTGCAGGTGATGCAATTATGGAAGCTGCCGAAGCCGGTATCAAAGTAATCGTTTGTATTACCGAAGGAATTCCGGTAAAAGATATGATCGCTGTGAAAGAATATATTAAAGGTCGTGATTGTACTTTAATCGGACCAAACTGTCCTGGTGTAATCACTCCGGGTGAAGCAAAGGTTGGTATCATGCCGGGTTTTGTTTTTAAAGCAGGAAGAATTGGTATCGTTTCAAAATCAGGAACTCTTACATACGAAGCTGCTGATCAAATTGTGAAAGCAGGTTTAGGAGTTTCAACAGCTATTGGAATTGGAGGTGACCCAATTATCGGAACTGCAACTAAAGATGCTGTTGCTTTATTGATGGATGATCCCGATACAGATGCAATTGTGATGATTGGTGAAATTGGTGGAAGTTATGAGGCTGATGCAGCTCGCATGATCTTAGCAGGTGGAAATAAAAAACCTGTTGTTGGATTTATTGCAGGACAAACTGCACCAGCAGGAAGAAGAATGGGACATGCAGGTGCAATTATTGGTGGTAAAGATGATACAGCAGCTGCAAAAATGAAAATCATGCGTGAGTGTGGTTTGCATGTTGTTGAATCACCTGCAGAAATTGGAACAGCAATGATCAGTGCTTTAAAAGCAAAATCGAATTAAGTAATAGTTTATACTTTTTAAAATCAAAAAAGCCCACGAGTTAAATCGTGGGCTTTTTTGTGTTATTGCATTTTTTTTGTAAAATATAAAAAGGATTATGTTAGTTTAATTACTGCAATTATCAGACCTCCTACTGCCATAATGGTTGCCATTAACCATTTTAATTGATCATTTAATTTGTTTTCAATCCGCATGATATCATCTTTCGTGGCAAGAATGTCTTTTTTTTCGTCAAACTTGTTATCAATTATTTGTTGAATATCCTGCACTATTTTGCTGGCATCCTCTTCATTTTTGAAATGTTGATTTAGAATTTTATAAATTTCAAGTGTTTGTGTTGCATTCATTTTCTTGTAATTTTTATCAAATATAATTTAATTTAGCTTGACCAAGATGTACGGTTCGACTTTTTAACAGTTGCCACTAATTTTTGTAGGTCAGTTTTTTTAGCTTTTGATTTTTTTGCAATTTCTATATATCGCAAATAATCTACCATTTGCTGAAAACTTTTTGCAGACATAGATGACGAAAGCGTGATAACAACTTCTTTATTTTTTCTTTCGATTAACATATAACAAATATATTTGAATCTGAGAAATAAAAAAAAGCTATAAAATGATGAAGCAATCTGTCAACTTTTTTCTTCTATTAAAATTTTAACAATTCATCAACTGTCACATTTAATCCATCTGCAATTTTTCTTAATGTTAAAATAGTTGGATTGGTTCTGCCTGTTTCTATGCGATTGATGCTTGACTTTTCAGAATCACATGAATGACCAAGTTCAACTTGTGTCACTCCTTTTTCTTTTCTGACTCGTTGAATATTTTGCCCTAATTTTTTTAAAAACGCTTTATCGTCCACAGACGAAAAGTGATTATTTTATAAATTTTCATGGTAGACATTAATGTCAACTTTATTTATTATTCTTGTAACTCAAAATTATTAGAAATATGAAAACAAAAATTATTTTTATGATGCTAATGCTATCAATTATTTTTAATAATTGTAGCAAGCCTGCTGACACTAAACCTGCACCTGCTGCACCAACAGCAGACTTTACTTTTTCAGGTGCAAATATTCCAGCACCTTCAACTGTTGCTTTCAGCAATGCATCAGCTAATGCAACTTCATATGCTTGGGATTTTGGTGATGGACAAACATCAACACAAAAAGACCCAACGCATATTTTTTTAAATGCAGGAACATTCAATGTTAAATTAACTGCCACAGGTGACGGTGGTTCAATAAGTGTTACTAAGTCAATAACAATTGGTGCTGCACCAATTGCTGATTTTTCTTATACAGGAGCAAATCAGCATGCACCTGCTACAGTAAATTTTACAAATCTTTCTGTGAATGCAACAACTTATACTTGGGATTTTGGAGATAATCAAACGTCAACTCTTACAAGTCCATCACACCAATATACTACTGGTGGAGTTTTCACAGTTAAATTAACAGCTACAGGTAATGGAGTAAATTCTGTATCGACAAAAACAGTAAATATTGGAGCAGCATATACATCAGTAAAAATAAATAGTATTAGCGTTTCAAATCTGCCATTTATTAATCCGGCAACAAGCACAGGATGGAATTCTTCAGGTGGTCCCAATGTTTATTTTAAGATTGAAGATGTGAATTCAACTGTTTTACTTAACGCTTCAACCAATAAAATAAATGGTGTTACGCAAGCTATGTTGCCTATTTCATGGAATTTTACAACACCATATGTTATTAATGATTTGACTAAAGCTATTTATTTTAATTTCTATAATTACAATTCATTTTCATCAGATGATAATATGAGTTACGTTGGATTCTTAATGACTAATTATACAAGTGGAAGCTCCCCATATCCAACAACAATCACAGTAACACAAAATGGCTGGACAGTTACACTTTCTGTAACTTGGCAATAGACTAAAAAGTTTTGTAACATAAAAAAGCCCGCGAGTTAAATCGTGGGCTTTCATTTTTAATGCGTGTTTAAAATTATTCATTCTTAAACACCAACTGATTTTTCTTATCAAGCATTAACAAAATTTTAGAATCTTTTTTAATATTTCCCATCAAAATTTCTTTCGATAATTCATTTAATACTTTGCGTTGCAATACTCGTTTTAAAGGTCGTGCTCCAAATTGTGGATCGTATCCTAATTGTGCCAACCAATCTAAAGCTTCATCGCTTGCGCTAAATTCAACTTCCTGATCGGCTAATTTATCTTGAATACCTTTAAACTGAAGATTCACAATCTGCCTAATGTCTTCACGTGTTACCGGAGTGAACATAATGATATCATCAATACGATTTAAAAACTCAGGACGAATAGATTTTTTCAAAAGATCCATCACCGAATTTTTTGTTTCGGCAATCACTTCATCTTTATTTTTCTCATTATATTTTTCAAACTTTTCCTGAATAATATGTGAGCCAATATTTGATGTCATGATGATGATGGTATTTTTGAAATTTGCAACTCTGCCTTTATTATCAGTTAATCTTCCATCATCCAAAACCTGCAATAAAATATTGAATACATCAGGATGTGCTTTTTCAATTTCATCTAATAACACAACCGAGTATGGTCGTCTGCGAATGGCTTCAGTTAATTGTCCGCCTTCTTCATATCCAACATATCCGGGAGGAGCACCAATCAAACGGCTCACCGTATGTTTCTCCTGATATTCACTCATATCAATTCTTACTAAAGCATTTTCCTGATTGAATAAAAATTCTGCCAATGCTTTTGCTAATTCTGTTTTTCCAACACCTGTTGTTCCCAAAAATATGAATGAACCGATTGGTCGTTTTGCATCACCCAATCCCGCACGATTTCTGCGAATAGAATCAGAAATTGCTTCGATAGCTTCCTCTTGTCCAACAACTCTTTTATGCAATTCATCTTCAAGATGCATTAATTTTTCGCGTTCACTTTGCAACATACGTGTAACCGGAACACCCGTCCAACGGCTAACTACACCAGCTATATCTTCACTGTCCACTTCCTCTTTTACCATTGGCGAATCGAGTTGCATTTCGTTGAGTTTGGTTTTAAACTCTTCTAATTTTTTCTCCGACTCTTTCACTTTTCCGTAGCGTATCTCGGCAACTTTTCCAAAATCTCCTGCACGTTCGGCAACTTCCGCTTCGAGTTTTAAATTTTCAATTTCATGTTTTGTTGTTTGAATTCCTTCCACAACAGCTTTCTCACTTTGCCATTTTGCTTTGAGCGAATTTCTTTCATTTTGCATATTTGCAATTTGCTCTGATAACTCGCCAACTTTTGCCACATCACCCTCTCGCTTTATCGCTTCACGTTCAATTTCAAGTTGCATAATTTTACGTTCAAGTTGATCTAATTCTTCAGGAACGGAATCAATTTCCAAACGTAATTTTGAAGCAGCTTCATCCATCAGATCAATAGCTTTATCCGGAAGAAAACGATCGGAAATATAACGTTGAGAAAGTTCAACTGCAGCTATGATCGCTTCATCTTTGATACGCACTTTATGATGCACTTCATAACGTTCTTTTAATCCACGTAAAATAGAAATTGCATCTTCGGTATTCGGTTCTTCCACATACACTTTTTGAAAACGTCTTTCGAGGGCTTTATCTTTTTCAATATATCGCTGATACTCGGCAAGTGTAGTTGCACCAATGGATCTAAGTTCTCCACGAGCCAAGGCTGGTTTTAAAATATTTGCTGCATCCATTGCACCTTCACCACCACCACCGGCTCCAACAAGTGTATGAATTTCATCAATGAATAGAACAATTTCTCCGTTAGCTGAAATTACTTCTTTCACTACAGATTTCAATCGTTCTTCAAACTCTCCTTTATATTTTGCACCGGCAATTAATGAGCCCATATCAAGAGAGTAAATCTTCTTCGATTTTAAATTTTCGGGAACATCGCCATTTACAATTCTATGAGCTAAACCTTCGGCAATAGCGGTTTTACCAACACCGGGTTCACCAATTAATACAGGATTATTTTTTGTTCTACGAGATAAGATTTGCAATACTCTGCGTATTTCTTCATCTCTTCCAATAACAGGATCAAGCTTTCCTTGTTGAGCAAGATCATTTAAATTCTTTGCGTATTTATTTAACGAATTGTATTGTGCTTCGGCACTTTGTGAGGTAACTTTATTTCCACCACGTAATTCGTTGATCGCTTTTTTTAATTCTTTTTCGTTAATACCTGCATCTTTTAATAATGATGCAACTTGATTTTTTCCATCAATTAAAGCGAGCAAAATATGTTCAACAGAAACAAACTCATCGCCAAAATCTTTGAGATAAGATTGCGCTTTGGTTAATAATTGATTTGAATCGTTTGATAAATATTGATTTCCTCCTGAAACTTTTGGAAAACTTTTGATGATGGCTTCCAAAGCCGATTCGATGCGTGTTTGGTTGACATTTAATTTTTTGAATAGATAGGAAATCACATTCTCATCGGTTTGGATAAGCGACTTTAAGATATGCGCTGGCTCGATGGATTGTTGACCATTTTGCAAAGCAATTTGCACAGCTTGCTCAATAGCTTCCTGAGATTTGATGGTGAAATTATTTAAGTTCATAAAATGAAATTTTGAATGTTAAATTTTAAATGTTGAATAATAGACTTCAAACATTTTCCATTTAACCTCAATACTAAAACCAATTGCATATTCAGGAAATATTGGCACTTTCATTTGAGATAAAAAGAAAAGTTGGCTTGAAATTAATATTCAAACCAACTTTATTTTAAATCTTTAGTCAAAAAGTCTACATACCTTAATTAAGGGAAATATTATTTCTTCGAATTATAGCCAATAGATATACCAATTCTAAAACCATCTCTAGTTGGAATTGTGATATAAGCATTTAATGGGATATTCATTTTTCCTGATTTTAAAGTTTTTCCAATTGCCAAGACCAATGCAGAATTAAATTGAGTTGTTCCTCTGCTATCTAATTGTTTTACAGTTTTTACATTTGAAAGGCCATTTGCATTCAATTGATCTTGGGTATATGTGTTAACTCCAATTTTTGCTACGTTAGCATAAGAGCTTAAACCTATTGAAGGTCCTATTGCTACTTCCCATCCATTTTTATTATTTCTGAAACCATTTAAAAAAGTCATACTCGGAATAATCATTTGTTGATCTATTCCTGTTAACATTGGAATAAATTCAAACAGCGCTTGATAGTTCCCTTCGTTCAAATATTGTTTTTCAAACTGGTAGCCAAATTGGAACATGGCGGGATAAGCTTCGTATCCTCCGTTATCTTTTGATTTGCTTAATGTTGAGGCATCATTACCAAAAATAAATGCGTACCCAAATCTTGGTCCTTGAAGATTTAACTTTGCCTTATCCGGGTTGTTAACGGTGTTTTCATAATTGAATTTTTGTGTAAGTCTGATCAATTGAGTTTCATTATTTGGTCGTCCAAACATTTTGCGAACAGTGATTGCTGTCATCTCTTGTATTTCTAATGGAAGATTTAAAAATTCCATGACAGTAGTTTTTTCTATTGAACCTTTTTGAACATTGATTAATCTGAAAGTGATTACAATGGTTTGTGCATATATTTCTGCGCTTCCTGTAAACATGTAATCTGTTTTGACAGTATTTCCAACTTCAAGCAGGCACATTTTTCCGTAGCAGTTTGTAATATTGAGTTTATTCTTTTCAATAATGTAAGCTACGTCATAGCGGTCGGTTACATCAAATGTGTCAAGCTTTTCAAGCTCAATACGGGTGATGTTTCCCATTTGCTGAGGGTCGAGTTGAATACCTTTTGTATCGATATTCAGAACTGTGATAGATACTTTTTTGTTTTGAGCATTTGCTGTGAAGGCAAAAAATAATAGTAATGATAAAATGCTACCAATACTTAGATTTTTTTTAATTGTTTTCATGATTTTGAGTTTTAATTATGGCACAAACTTAAGGTCGTAAATTCACCTGTTAAAACGGTTCTGTCAAGATGCTTTGAAAGGTTTTGTATTTAAAACAAATGGGTGGTATTAGGAAATATTTATTACCTGATTTTGCATTTTTTGCAAATCATATTCAGAGATTATTATAAATTGCCAAAGATGAATAACTAATTAAATGTTTTTCAGCGAATAAAAATGGAAATAAAAGCAAAAATTATTCAGGAAGCTTTCTTTAACAGTGTTAAAACTGCAGTGCCTTTAAATATTTCTTTGGTTGATGAATTGGCCGATTTGTTAAGTGTAAGTAATGATAGTGCTTATCGAAGGTTACGTTGTGAAACACCTTTAAATATTGATGAGATAGCTAAAATCTGTATGCATTTTAAAGTGCCATTCGAAACAGATATTCAGCAAGATTCCGAAACAGTTTCTTTCAATTTTTTTAAATTGTATGGCAAAAATGAGAATTTCAAAAAATGGATAGAAACATTATTATCAAATGTAAAAAGAGTTGAATCAGTAAAAGATAGCAACATACTTTATGCAGCTGATGATGTTCCTGTTTGGCATCATTTCATAAACGAAGAGTTTGCCTGTTTCAAAATTTTTTATTGGCTGAAATGCATTTTAAATCAACCTGAATTTGCTGATAAGAATTTTGATATGGAGTTGATTGATAAAAGTCTTATCAAAGATGCAAAAGATCTTTTGTCGGAATACAATAAAACCAATTCTACCGAAATATGGACGGAGGACACTTTAAACAGCACTCTTAAACAAATAGAATTTTTTTGGGAATCAGGATTTTTTAAAGACAGAGAACAGGCTTTAAGAATGTGTGATCATATTGAGAAGGTTGTTTCAATATTGAAAATAAAAGCAGAGAGAAATTCTAAGCTTATTGATAAAGGGGAAGCGGGAACCGAGAATTTTAAATTTTACAGAAGTGAAGTAATGATTGGAAGTAACAGCATATTGGTAACACTTGGAAATAATAAAGTTGCATTTGTTTCTAATAATACTTTTAATTTTATGACCACTTCCAATATTGAATTCGTGAGTGAAAATGAAGAGTGGTTAAAAAATCTTATTAAAAAATCAATACTCATTAGCGGAGTTTCAGAAAAACAAAGAAATCAGTTTTTTAAGTTGTTAAAAGATAAGATTGATCATCTAAGAAATAGGATCAATTAAGCATTTTCAGTTAAAAAATTATATTCGCCCTACTTTTTACGCAAATAATTCATAGATGAAATTAGCTGAACGATTAAATTGTATCGTTGAATCGAAAACATTAAAAATGTCAAAACTAAGCAGAGAGCTTAGTGCAAAAGGTTTTGATGTAATAAACTTAAGTCTCGGTGAACCGGATTTTAACACACCCGAACATATAAAGGAGGCTGCTAAAAAAGCCCTTGACGATAATTTTACTGTTTATACTCCAGTGCCTGGTTACTTAGATTTAAGAGAAGCAATCTCCAATAAATTCAAAAGAGAAAATAATTTGGAGTACGCCTCAAATCAAATTGTGGTTTCAACAGGAGCAAAGCAATCTATCATAAATGCAATGCTTGCTATTTTAAATCCCGGAGACGAAGTGATTGTTCCCACACCTTATTGGGTAAGTTATTCGGAGATGATCAAACTTGCTGAAGGGAAACCTGTTTTTGTAAATGCAAAAGTGGATGCTGATTATAAAGTTACAGCTGCTCAAATTGAAAATGCAATCACATCAAAAACAAAACTGATTATTTTTTCTTCTCCTTGTAATCCTACAGGATCAGTTTTTTCGAAAGATGAATTATATGCCATTGCAAAAGTTTTAGAAAAACATGCTGATATTTATATCATCTCGGATGAGATTTATGAGCATATCAATTTTGTAGGTAAACATGAAAGTATTGCTCAATTTGAATTTATTAAAGATAGAGTGATCACTGTAAATGGTATGTCAAAAGCTTTTGCTATGACAGGTTGGAGAATTGGTTATATCGGTGCTTCAAAAGAAATTGCTGAAGCATGTGAAAAATTACAAGGACAATTTACATCCGGTACAAATTCTATTGCACAACGCGCTGCCCTTTGTGCGTTAACAAGTGATATGACGCCAACTTATGAAATGGCAAAAGCATTTAAACGCAGAAGAGATCTAGTTTTAGATTTGATGAAAGATATTCCCGGATTTAAAACCAATTTACCGGGTGGAGCATTTTATGTTTTTCCTGATGTGAGTTTTTATTTTGGAAAAACTTTTGGAACAAACACAATAAATTCTTCAGAAGATTTGTGCATGTATTTACTTAACTCAGCTTTTGTTGCATTAGTTGCAGGTGATGCTTTTGGTGCTCCTGAATGTATTAGGTTTAGTTATGCTACCAGCGATGATAAACTAGTTGAAGCACTAAAAAGAATAAAAGAGGCATTGTCAAAATTGAAATAATATTCTTAGAGACGTTGCATGCAACGTCTCTTCAAAAAAAGATGAAAAATATAGTAGAAAAATTTAGTGGTATAAAAGTACTTGTGGTAGGCGATATCATGATTGACGCTTACCTGTTTGGTAAAGTTGATCGTATTTCTCCTGAAGCTCCGGTGCCGGTTGTGGCTGTCAATAAAAAAGAAAACCGTTTAGGCGGTGCAGCAAATGTTGCGCTTAATTTAGTTTCACTTGGAGCAAAGCCAATTTTATGTTCAGTAATTGGTGACGATAAAGATGGGCATGAAATGATTGCTCTTCTTGATCAAAGTAATATTGGCACAAATGGAATTGTTAAATCCTCTGAAAGAATCACAACTGTAAAAACTCGTGTGATTGCACAGAATCATCAAATGCTTAGAATTGACAGCGAGATCACGAAACAGTTAAGTGATTCTGATTCTGATAACTTGGTAAAGAAAGTTTCTGAATTATTGAAAGATGCAGATGTTTTGGTGTTTGAAGATTACGACAAAGGTGTACTTAGCGAAAATAATATTCAACAAATTATTTCAAAAGCAACCGAACTAAATGTTCCAGTTGCTGTTGATCCCAAAAAGAAAAATTTCCTTTTCTACAAAGGAGCAACTTTGTTTAAACCGAATTTAAAAGAATTAAGAGAAGGGTTTAATCATCATATCGATATTGATGATAAAATTTCTTTTGAAGCTATCATCAAAAAGTTGATGAATGAAATGAGTTTAAAAAACTTATTTGTTACAATGAGTGAGCATGGTGTAATGATAACTGATGGAAATAGGTTTGAATATGTACCTGCTCATATACGCAAGATTGCTGATGTGAGCGGTGCCGGA
>CAIUEQ010000359.1 GCA_903898215.1 uncultured Bacteroidota bacterium
CAATACATCAATACCAATCAGCATTTGCGCATACTGATGATTGATTGTACGAGCCTTGATTTTGTGAGTAATGAAGATCATTACAACAATATCAAAGTATTAATTTGTAAGGAATACACTCCCGGAATTCATCATATCAATTGGCTGATGGAATAGCAATGTTGAATGATAAAATTAAATGATTAAATAGTGATTTAAAAACCGTGAACAAACAGATAACATTGAAGGTGTGTAATTATTATAAACTATAATTTGCAGATCAAGCAATACCCTGAAAGGGTGGAATTTAAAATAATGTCAACCCATCGGGTTTCTATGTGAATCGGTTGATACATTCTAAAATAATTACATCCCTTCGGGATTTTAAATCTTTAAAGCTGTAAAAATATTCAGTTGTTAAAAATATAGATGATCTTTATAATACAAATGCTTAGTATGAGATTAAATTTACGCTTTATATACAAACAAAGAATACACGACTGTGAACTCTAAAACTATTCTAAGTATTCATTATTTGCCATGCGTAAATTGGTTCAGGCATTTTTTGTTTGATGAAAATGTAATACTTGATCAGCATGAAAATTTTGTGAAGCAAACTTACCGCAATCGTTGTGTGATTCTATCTGCAAATGGACCGTTGGCATTAACTATTCCGATAAAAAAAACCAAACATAAAATGTTAATGCATGAGGTAGAAATTGAAAATGATTTTGCCTGGCAAAAACAACATTGGGAAGCCATTCGGTCAGCTTATAACTCCTCTCCTTTTTTTGAACATTACGAACATCATTTCTACAAATTTTATCATAACGAATACAAGGAACTTCAAAATTATCATCTTGAATTGATAAGAGTTTGTTTGAAAATCATGAAAGTTGAAAAAGAAATTATACTTAGTGATGAGTATGTAAAACCTCAACCGTATTTAATTGATTTGAGAGAAGTTATCCATCCCAAAAAAAATATTAACATCGAATTCAACCCCTACTTACAGGTTTTTACAGAGAAGTTTCCATTTGTTCAAAACCTCAGTATCATTGATGTATTGTTTAATCATGGGAAAGATGCCATCAATAAACTCAGGATTTAGTCGATAAAAGTTTTCAACGTCTTTCATCATTTCAAATTAAAAAACATACTTTAGCCGCATGGAAAATTTTGTTGTTTCGGCAAGAAAATACAGACCAGCAACATTTGACAGTGTTATTGGTCAGGAGCATATTACACAAACGTTAAAAAATGCCATCAAACAAAATCAGGTGGCACATGCGTTTTTGTTTTGTGGTCCTAGAGGTGTGGGTAAAACAACCTGCGCCCGTATCCTTGCAAAAACAATAAACTGCACCAATATTTCTGCCGACAGTGAAGCCTGCAATGAATGTGAATCGTGTAAGGCATTTAATGGAAACGGTTCGTTTAATATTTATGAACTGGATGCTGCTTCAAACAATTCGGTAGAAGATATCAGGAGTTTGAGTGAGCAAGTTCGTTATGCTCCACAAGGTGCTAAATACAAAATTTATATTATTGATGAGGTTCATATGCTTAGTGCGCAAGCATTTAATGCATTTCTAAAAACGCTCGAAGAACCACCTCCTTATGCAAAATTTATTTTAGCAACAACAGAGCGTCATAAAATTTTACCTACCATATTATCTCGCTGTCAGGTATTTGATTTTCATCGGATAAAAATTGAAGATGCTGTAAAGCAACTTAAAAAAATTATTACCAGCGAAGGAATTGTTGCCGAAGAAGAAGCTCTACATGAAATAGCTCAAAAGGCTGATGGTGCAATGCGTGACGCACTTTCAATTTTTGACAGGATTGTTAGTTCAACCGGAAAAAATATTACCTACAAAGATGTAATCAACAACCTCAACATTCTTGATTACGATTATTATTTTAAGGCTGTTGACAGGATGATTCAAAAAGATCTGGCAGAAATGTTATTACTTTTTGATGAAGTATTATCGAATGGATTTGATGCCCAACATTTTTTGAGCGGTTTCAGCGATCATATTCGAAACCTTACAGTTTGTAAGTATCCAAACACATTAAGATTGCTCGAAGCAACACCATCTGTTTCCGAAAAATTTATCACTCAATCAAAATTGTGTTCAAATTCAATTTTATTAAATGCATTAAATCTTTTAAATAAATGCGAACTCGAATATAAATCAAGCAAAAATCAAAGGCTGCATGTTGAGCTCACGCTCATGAAACTTTGCCATATTCAATCGGTCATTGATTTGAAATCGGAAGCTGCCGATATTAAAAAAAAAACTCCTGAGCAGCCTGTAATTCCAACATCAGAAATAGTTGAGCCTACAAAACCAAAACTTCCTGAAGCCAACACCATAAAAAGTGTTGAACAAAATTTAGAAATAAAAAATATTGTGGTAAAACCCTTGCCACCACTAATTCGACCAACGAGTGAGATTTCTACACAAAGTAAATTAGAGAAACTTAAGCAATTGGTAACAGTTGGTAAAAACGAAAATTCACTAGCCGAAAAAACTGCAACCATTGAATCTTCAGAGGAGTCAGAAAATAATATACTTACTGATGAACAATTCTCAACAGCCATCAATAATTATATCGAACACCTTACTTCAAGCGGAAAGAAAAGTTTAATATCAATTTATAAAAACGCAAAATTTCAGGTTTCCGAAAATCAAATTGTTGAAATGATCTTATCAAGTCTTCACGAAAAGGAAATGTTTGAAGATGATAAAGTTCAAATCACTCCATTTATGAGAAAAATATTTGGCAATCAATTCGAATTTAAAATTATTGTCAACCAATCAGCCCTACCTAAAAAAGCATTCACAGCTGAAGAAAAATTTATCGTTATGTCGAATAAGAATCCTGTTTTATTAGACCTTAGAAATGTTTTGGGTTTAGAATTCGAATAATAAATACTTAAATGAAAGACAAAATAAAACTGGGTTTAAAAAAACGTATCACAAAGCTTATTAATTATTTCATGAAGGGATTGCTTGTGGCACTTCCAATTGCGATAACCTATAGCATTCTTAAATCCGTTGTAGTTTGGCTCGATACATTAATTGATTTTGGAATTCCTGCAATCGGATTTTTTATTGTAATCGTTTCAATTATCCTTTTGGGTTATATCGGAACAAGTATCATTACAGAACCTCTTTTTGCTTTATTTGATGATGTTTTATCACGTATCCCTTTTGTAAAAATTATTTACACTTCGGTAAAAGATTTGATGGAAGCGTTTGTAGGTGAAAAGAAAAAATTTAACCATCCTGTTCTGGTTGAAATGTCGCCAGGACTTTTTAAACCCGGATTTATCACACAAACCGATCTCACAAATTTAAATCTCCCCGGCATGGCAGCTGTGTATTTTCCTCACTCCTATGCCTTTTCAGGGAATTTATTTATAGTTGAGAAAGAAAAGGTGAAACCCTTTGATGGCAATTCAACAGAGGTAATGAAGTTTATTGTTTCAGGAGGAGTTACAGAAATTGAATTATAAATTCTGACTTACTTATCACACAAATAAAAATGTCGCAACTAATATCCTTTTTGAAGCTTATCCGTTTTGGCAATCTTATTATCATGCTTGCTACATTAATTTTAGCACGATACTGTTTAAATAATTACTTACTGCTTTCCGATCTTTTAAATTTAAAATTCCTGTACCTCATTATTACAACTTTATTAACCGGAGCTGGAGGTTATATCATCAACGATTATTACGATGTAAAACTTGACCTGGTAAATAAACCCAAAAAAGTTATTGTTGGTAGTTCAATTTCAAGACGGATGGCAATGTTACTTCACTTATGGTTTAGTGCAGGTGCAATCATGTTTGGAATGCTTATCAGCATTAAAGTGGCAATGCTGATAACGATATGTGTTTTCTTACTTTGGCTTTATTCTGTGAGTTTTAAAAAACAATTTTTGATTGGAAATATTGTAGTGGCAGCAATGAGTGCTTTTGTAATTTTCATACTTAAAATTTATGACTATAACACTCCAAGCAGTTTGATTTTACTTTATTCAGCGTTTGCATTTTGTATTTCATTATTACGTGAGATCATCAAAGATTCGGAAGATATAAAAGGTGACAGTCGCTTTGATTGCAAAACACTTCCAATTGTTTTAGGCATTAAAAAAACAAAAAAAACACTGATTACATTTAGCATTTTTTTGATTTTACTTTTATCAGCAACTATTGTTTATGCCAATAATATCATGAGTTTCGAACAATCAGGCACAAGTGATTTTTATAAAATATTTCTGCTATTATTTACAATCATACCTTTAATTGTAATGATATATTTGATTAGAAAAGCAGAAGAAAAAAGTGATTTTTCAAGATTAAGTTTACTTACAAAACTGATTATGTTATCAGGAATTTTAAGTATGATCTTTTTAAGATTCTGAAATTATAATGTCATTCTAAATATTGTCCAACCTTCCATAGGTTCAGCTCCCATGCTTTTATAAAAATTGATAGCAGGAGTATTCCAATCTAAAACACTCCACTCCACCCTACCGCAGTTTCTTTGTTTGGCAATGTTGATTACTTCATTAAGCAAAGCTTTTCCAAATCCTTTTCCCCTGTATGTTGAGTCAACATAAAGATCTTCGAGATACACACCAGGCATAGCTCTAAAAGTGGAATAATTTTGAAAAAACAGAGCAAACCCAACAGGAATATTCTCATCAAAAGCAAGAATAACTTCGGCAAATCTGGTGGCACCAAAAAGTGTTTCAGTGAGTTTCTCATTTGTTGCCTCAACTTGATGAGCTAACTTTTCATAAGATGCAATTCCATTAATAAAATCCAGAATCAAAGGAACATCTTCAATGGTAGCGTTCCGTATCATTTCTTCTTTTTAGAAACGGGTTCTTTATAAACAGAAAAAGTGGCTTTAAACTTTCTTGTTATCGCATTTGCATTTTTTAATGGATTAGGTTTGGTCATTACATCAAACTCTACTTTCCAAGTGGTGGCATTTATTTTTTTACCTTTAATAAAACCATCACTAAACGAATGCCAGCCTCTATCTGGGCAAAAGCAACCTTGAAGGAAGGCAGCTTTAATTGTAGTGTCGGTAAAATAAAATGAAGTAGCATTTTTAGGAACTGAAAATAAAATCTTCTCAAAATATTCGTCATCGGTTCTGTCGGCATATTCATCTGCACGCATAAAATATTCAAACACAAGATCATTGCCTTTTACAATTTCTGCATAAAAATTATTCTGCGCATCAACATTCAATACAACAGTTTTGTTAGGGAAAATATTATACCATTTTCCACCTTTAATTAATTGACCTTCCTGTGCGTGCGAATTAGTAAATACCAGCAACAGCGATAATAGAATTATATTTCTCATTTGATAAATTTATAAAATTTCAGCTACAACAAATGTACTTCCTCCAACGAAAATCATATCATCGGAATGAGAATTATTTTTTGCAGCCTCAAAAGCTTTTTGAACAGAGCTATAAGAATAGCCTGTTAAGCCAAATTCAAGTGCTTGATTTTGAAGTTCGTTAACAGGTAAAGCACGAGGAATATTTGCCTTACAAAAATAATAAACTGCATTTTTAGGTAATAGTGATAAGATATTTCTAATGTCTTTATCGTTCACCATACCAATTACCATATGAAGTTTCGAAAAATTATTTTGCATAATTTGTTCAACAACATAGTGTATTCCGTTTACATTATGTCCGGTATCGCAAACGGTCAAAGGTTTTTCCTGAAGAATTTGCCAACGTCCCATTAATCCGGTGTTTTGCTTAACTTTCATCAATCCGGTTCTGATATTATTTTCAGAAATGTGATAGCCTATTTGCTTTAAATATTCGATAGAATTGATCACTGTCAAAATATTTTTTTGCTGATAATTTCCTCCCAAATCGAGTTCCAAATTTTCATATATCAATTCATCATCATTAAAAATATCACAACTGGTAAATTGATTATGTGAAATAAAATGATGTGTTTTAAAATGATCTTGAGTAAATGAAATTGGTGCATTTTCTTCCTCAGCTTTTTCTATAAAAACAGGTTTTGTTTCGTCAACATATTCTCCAACTATTACCTGAATTTTTGGTTTGATGATACCTGCTTTTTCATAAGCAATTTTTGCTAAAGTATCTCCAAGAATATTGGTATGATCCCATCCAATATTTGTGACCACAGAAAGTTGAGGTGTGATTACATTTGTTGAATCAAGTCGCCCGCCTAATCCGGTTTCAATGATTGCGACATCAATATTTTCTTTCTTGAAAAAATCAAAACACAATGCCACACTCCATTCAAAAAATGAAGGTTTGATTTCATCAAAAACCGAACGATAATTTTCCACAAAATCTATCACATTTTGTTCGGGAATCATTTGCCCATTAACTTTTATTCGTTCTCTAAAATCTTTTAAATGTGGTGAAGTATAAAGCCCGACTTTCAAACCTGATTCTTGTAAAACAGAAGCCAGCATATGTGAAGTTGAACCTTTTCCATTTGTTCCTGCAATGTGAATGCTCTTAAATTTTGTTTCAGGATTTCCAAGAATTTTGCAAAGGGAAATGGTATTTGTTAGATCAGGTTTTAAAGCCGCAGCACCAATACGAGTGAACATCGGAAGGTTGCTGAATAAATAATCTAACGTATTTTGGTAAGTCATTTTTGAATAGAAGTTTTAAATATAAAAAATGACTATCGTTAACTATAAATGGTAAAGGATATTTTTGTCCTGTCGAACTTGTCACTTCGAGCGAAGTCGAGAAGCGAGGCATTGCCAATTTGAAATATTCTGCTCATTTTAAACTTGTTCTCGACTTCGCTCGAACTGACAAAAGATTTAAACATATTCGGTTCATTCTTGCTGATAGTCATTTATAAATAAAACTTCTTATTGTTTAAATCTAAAGATGAAAGTCATTGTTCCATATTGCTCTTCAGGTCCATCAGGTTTTGGAGAAAATCGTGCATCCAAAGCTCCTTGTTTTGCTTTTTCAAGAAGTGTAGGACTTAAAGTTGTTGTACCTTTTTGTCCGGGTGTTGCTTTGATAACTTTTCCATTTCTATCAACCACAATTGAAACGATTACTTTTCCTGTTTCTCTAGAATTATCATTTACATCAGGTTTGCGTTGAAGGCTTCTTCCTCGTAATTCATATGTTCCAACGCCATCACCGTTTCCATTTCCAACACCGTTTCCTGTTCCATAACCTTCACCATCACCACCATTTCCGGGTTTGCCATTTCCATCTGGTCTTCCATTTGGATCACCATTTTCTATTCCTTGATTTCCCGGAATTTCTCCAGTACCTGAACCATTGCTTACACCAGTATTAGTATTCTTTTTAAACAATGCATGCTTATCAACTTCACGAGGTTTTTCAATGGGCTTTTCAATTTTCTTCTCCACTTTTACCACTTCTTTCGGATGTTCAATTTTCTTAATGACCGTTTCTTTTTTCTCTTCTTTCTTAACTATTTCGGGAGCTTCTTCTGTTTCCTGAGTAAGAGTTGGTGTTTCTTCAATCGGAGTTTCCGGCTGAGGAGTTTGATCAGATGTTGCTGCTTCAACAGGAATTGGATCAGGTCCTCCCATATTTTCAAAACCTATGCTGATAAGTGAGCCCGAACCTCCTGCCTCACTAAGCGGAGGATTTGGTGGCATGATCACAAAATACCATAGCAAAAGTAAAAAAATAGCATGAACAGTTAACGTTACAGACGAACTGATGATATTATTTTTCTTACTTTCTTTTTGATAGAGTTCTGCTGTGTTCATTGATTGTTAAACGTTGATTGAAAAAAAATATTTCAATGCAAATTTGCGACTACTAAAAAACAATTATCCTTTGAGTAATTATTGCTACGTTAATAACATTTAAACAGTAAATAAAAATGATTGTATAGTTTTTTACTAAGAAGTAAACTTGGCTTAATTATGCTTTACAAACAGCCATGCATCAGGGTTTGTGCTAGCGTGAATTGATCTTAATTGTTGCTCGGCATCTTTTCGTGAAGCAAATTTTGCATAACTCACACGGTTGCAATTCACTCTTTCGTTCACAATAATTTCGGGAGTAAAACCTTTTTCTTCCAACTCTTGTAAAAATCGTTTTGCGTTTCTCTCTTTACAAAAAACTCCGCCAATAATATAAAAACTCGAATCAGTTGAAATACTAGCAGCCTTTAATTTTACAGTTTGCTTAACAACAGGAATTACATTTTCAACTTTCTGTTCAATTGGTTTTGGTTCAGGAATTGTTGGCTCAACTATTTCTTCGACCACGTTATATGAAGGAGTTGTTTTTGCCATAGAAAGATGCTCAGCAAATGCCATCACATCAAACTCTTTAATATTTCCGATTGAATCATTTATGATTTGTTGATTTATTAAATTTAAAGAATCAACAATAGAAGTTGTTAAACTAATCTCATCCTTAGAGGTAGGAATTACTAATTCTTCTTTTGATTGTAATACAGGTTTTGCTGGCTCAACTTTAATTTCAGCTATTGTTTGAGAATGAAATAACGAATCGAACCACGAAGAAATATTCATTGTTGTTCCCGAGATACTTAATTCAGGTTGTTTAATAAAAATATAAAAGTTCACAGCTAAAAGTAACACAAAAGTTGTAGCCAAAACTGTTACCGTATTTCTTCTGCGTTTTGAATTTTTTGAAGGACGAACTTGCTTACGATCTTTAAAAATTCGGGCTTTACCTGATTTAATGGTTCGGCCTGAAACCGGCTCAGCCAATAAAGGCATCAAACCAAAAGATGAGTGTAAAAAGTTATTCTGTTTATCAGGTAAAAAAACAAAATTAGCATCAGCATTTAACCTAAAACTTCCAAAATAATCAACCACCAACACCTTCTTATCTTCTAAAATATCTTTCGTTTTGGAAACATTTTCATCAATCAATCTAACAGCTTCCGAATAGTTGATTTTTAAATATTCAGCCATCCTGTTTGCCAACAAACCATCATTGGTTTTAAGATTTTGATTAAAAACAATGCGTTTGGCAGGTGGTGTGATGAGGTGCGAAACCTGATCTATTCTTGAATGTTCAGAGTTACAAACGAAGCCACCAAACCCCGGAACTATCACACAATCTTGCTCATGCAATAATTCTTTTACAAAATCCCAAATGGTGCTGTTGCTTGTTTTCATTGATTGTTATTGATTCAAAAATAAGATTTAAAAGAACAATGACAAACACTTCAAAAAAGTTTCACACTTTTTAAAAAAAAACATTGCTAAATCGAAATCATTTTGTGTACTTGTAAAAGGTTTATTACTCAAAAAACATAACTCATCATGATCAAAAAAATACTTGTCGCCAACCGTGGTGAAATTGCTATCAGAGTTTTGCGTGCGGCAAACGAATTACATATAAAAACAATTGCTGTTTACACTTTTGAAGACCGCTATTCATTGCATAGGTATAAGGCTGACGAGTCCTATCAAATCGGCAACGACAACGATCCTTTGAAACCCTATTTAGATATTGATGAAATTATTCATATCGCAAAACATCATGGAGCAAATGCCATCCATCCCGGTTATGGATTTTTAAGTGAATCGGCTGTGTTTGCTCAACGTTGTAAGGATGAAGGAATCATTTTCATTGGTCCTGAACCTTCGGTGATGAAAAATTTAGGAGATAAAATGCTCGCAAAAAAAGTTGCCATCCAAGCGAATGTTCCGGTAATTGATGACAGCAAAATTGACCTTGCAGATATTTTTATTGCAAAAACTGAAGCATCTAGAATTGGTTTCCCTATCATCATCAAAGCTTCGGCTGGCGGTGGTGGAAGAGGAATGCGTGTGGTGCGTGATGAAATGCAATTAGAAAAATTTTTCAATGAAGCAAAAAATGAAGCGCTAACTGCTTTTGGGGACGGCACTGTTTTTTTTGAAAAATTTATCGATCAGCCAAAGCATATTGAAGTGCAAATTTTGGGTGATAATTTTGGAAACATTGTACATCTTTTTGAACGCGATTGTTCGGTTCAACGCAGGTTTCAAAAAGTGGTGGAAGTTGCTCCTGCCCCATCTTTAAAACAGGAAACGAAAAATAAATTATATCAATTTGCCCTCGCAATTTGCAAATACGTTAATTATAATAATGCCGGCACTGTTGAATTTTTAGTAGACAAAGAAGAGAACGTTTTTTTCATCGAAGTGAATCCACGTATTCAGGTTGAACATACCATCACCGAAGAAATCACCGGTATTGATATCGTTAAAAGTCAAATACGAATTGCCGATGGTTTCCGATTGGATTCACAAGAAATAAATATCAAACAGCAAAGTGATATTCACTGTCAGGGTTTTGCGATTCAATGTCGCATCACAACAGAAGATCCTGCCAATGGATTTAAACCGGATTATGGAACCATCATTGCATATAGAAATGCCGGAGGACCAGGTATCAGACTTGATGAAGGTAGCAGTTATCCGGGTGTAAAAATCTCTCCTTTCTTTGATTCACTTTTGGTAAAAGTTACTGCGAGCGGACATACATTAAACGAAAGCTGTGAAAGATTAACACGTGTATTAAGAGAATTCAGAATCAGAGGAGTAAAAAACAATATTTCCTTTCTCGAAAATGTGTTGCATCACAAAGTTTTTATTGAAGGAAATGCAACGGTAAATTTTATCGAAAATCATCCTGAACTTTTTGTATTTGCTAAGAGAAAAGACAGCGGAACCAAAACGTTAAAATATCTCTCAAATATTGTGGTGAATGGCAACAGCGATATCAGCAAAATAAATCCTACCATCAAATTCCGTCACGCTCATATTCCTTCATTTGATAAAAATATTGATTTCCCATTTGGCACAAAAGATCTTTTAAATGAATTGGGCAGAGATAAATTTATTCATCATATCAAATCAAGAAAAGAAATTTACTATACCGATACAACACTTCGGGATGCACACCAATCGCTGCTTGCAACAAGAGTTCGCACAATTGATATGATAAAAGTTGCCGAAAATTTTGCAAAAAATCATCCTCAATTATTTAGTTTAGAAATGTGGGGAGGCGCAACCTTTGATGTGGCTTTAAGATTTTTACATGAAGATCCATGGCAACGATTACAACTATTGCGTGAAGCTATTCCAAACACTTTATTTCAAATGCTGATACGTGGTGCAAATGCTGTTGGTTACACTGCTTATCCGGATAATCTTGTCGAAAAATTTATTGAAAAAAGTTGGGAATATGGCATTGATGTTTTCAGGATTTTTGACTCATTGAATTGGTTGGAAGGCATGAAAGTTAGCATCAATGCTGTGAAAGAACGCACCAATGGATTGGCTGAAGCTTGCATTTGTTATACTGGAGATTTTTTAGATGAGAAGAAAAATCATAAATTCAATTTGCAATATTATCTTGATCTAGCAAGACAATTGGAAGATGCCGGCACTCATATTATAGGCATTAAAGATATGGCCGGATTGTTAAAACCATTGCAGGCAGAAATGCTTATTACCGAATTAAAAAAAGTTGTAGATATTCCTGTACATCTCCATACGCATGACACTTCGGGGATTCAACCTGCAACGTATTTAAAAGCCATTGATGCCGGTGTTGATATTATTGATGTGGCATTGGCAAGTATGAGCGGACTTACTTCTCAACCTAATTTCAACTCCATTGTTGCCATGATGCACGGACATGAACGTGAGTGTAAAATGGATATTAATAAGCTCAACGAGTTCTCTAATTATTGGGAAGATGTGCGCGAATGGTATTATCCTTTCGAATGTGAATTGAAAGCGGGAACTGCTGAAGTATACGGACACGAGATTCCGGGCGGACAATATTCAAATCTTCGTCCGCAAGCGCGGGCTTTGGGTTTGGAGCATCAATTTGAAAAGATAAAAGAAAATTATGTGGTGGTAAATGAGATGTTCGGTGATATTATTAAAGTTACTCCATCTTCAAAAGTTGTTGGCGATATGGCTTTGTTCATGACCTCAAATAATTATTCCAAAGAAGATATTTTTGCAAATGGCGACAGCATTTCATTTCCAGATTCGGTTATTGCATTATTTCGTGGCGACCTAGGACAAACTCCCGGAGGATTTCCCGTTGAATTACAAAAGCTCATTCTAAAAAACGAAAAGCCTTATACCAATAGGCCGAATGAACATTTGCTGCCAATTGATTTTGACGAAGAATTTAAAACATTCGAAAAGAAATTTGGTAATGAATATACGTTCCTCGATTTTCTGAGTTATAAATTTTATCCAAAAGTATTTGAAGAATATGCTGCACATCGAGAGCAATTTGGCGATGTTTTTTATCTTCCTACAACAACATTTTTTTATGGATTGGATGCAAGCGAAGAAACATTGATCGAAATTTCACCTGGCAAAAGTATTCTTGTACGAATGATGTATGTAACCGATGCCGATGAACATGGCATTCGCTCGGTGTTCTTTAAACTCAATGGACAAACACGTGCCATTGAAGTGAAAGATAAAAATTTCAAGGTCACAAAAGAATCGAACAAAAAAGTTTCAAACGAAAATGAAATAGGTGCACCGTTGCAAGGAATGCTCTCAAAAGTTTTAGTAAAACAAGGTGATGTTGTTGAAAAAAACACACCACTGTTTGCTATCGAAGCGATGAAAATGGAATCAACAGTGCTTGCGCCAAAAGCAGGAGTTGTTGCAAAAATTATTTTAACCGCTGGAAGCTTGGTTGAGCAGGATGATGTTGTGGTGGAAATTGGTTGATGAAAATTATATCACCCCTTCGGGGTTTAACAATTCGCTTATTTCTTTTTGATATAATCATGGCATCTTCTATAATCATGTCATCTCTATAATCATATCACCCCTTCGGGG
>CAIUEQ010000360.1 GCA_903898215.1 uncultured Bacteroidota bacterium
CTATCAGTTCTAATTTAGAAGTAGGTGAAGATATTAATGCTATAGCATTCAGGTCGCTTGAAGACAGGAGATTAAAAGAATTGGGAGAAGCATTATTAAGAGTAGCTTTAAAACAAGTTGCCGAAGTTGAACTAAGAAAACAAAACGAAGGAGCAGGAATGGTGTTAAGTATTATTAATGCAGCAACTGAACAGGCAGATACGCGCAACTGGCAGTTACTCCCGTATTCAATAAATTACACTCGAATTAATATTCCTGCAGCATTTCATAAAATTAGCCTGGTTACATCTTCCGCAAATAATTCAATAAATGAAAGAAACGAATTCTCATTCCTAATTAAAAAGGGAGAAACAACATTTGGAAGTTTCCAAACACTCCAGTTCGATGGATTTAGCAACTTCAAATAATCTATTTTTTATATAAACGAAAAAAGCCATTCCAACTAAGGAATGGCTTTTAGCTATTTTTTTGTAATCAATTTAATTATTCAGCAACAACTTCCACTGCAATTTTTACTGCAACATCGCGGTGAAGATTTACAATTGCACTATAAGTTCCAAGAGTTTTGATATCTCCTACTAATTCGATTTTTCTTCTATCAATATCAAATCCTTTAGTTTTTAACACTTGAGAAATCTGAAGAGGAGTAACAGAACCAAAGATTTTATCATTACTACCGGCTTTCATACCAATTGTAAGAGTAATTTCTTTTAAACGTTCAGAAATACTTTCTGCATCATTTTTCATTTTAGCTCTCTTCAATGCTCCTTGACGATTATTTTCTTCGTGCATTTTTATGTTTGAAGAAGTTGCCATAATCGCAAAACCTTTAGGAAACAGAAAGTTATTTGCATAACCATCTTTTACATTCACAATATCTCCTTGTGCACCCAAATTTTTAAGGGTTTCTTTTAATATTATTTTCATCTGTTTTGTCCTCCTAAATTATTTTAAGCCATCAGCTACATAAGGTAAAACTGCTAGATGCCTAGCTCTTTTTACTGCCAATGCAACTTTACGTTGAAACTTTAACGAAGTTCCTGTAAGTCTGCGAGGAAGGATTTTTCCTTGCTCATTTACAAACTTTAAAAGAAATTTACCGTCTTTGTAATCGATGTACTTGATTCCGTTTTTCTTAAAACGACAGTACTTTTTTCTTTGCTTTGCTTCGGGCGTGGTACTAAAAACCATAGCCGGATTTACTTGGGAATTACTTTTTGCCA
This sequence comes from uncultured Bacteroidota bacterium, assembly GCA_903898215.1. GTDB lineage: Bacteria > Bacteroidota > Bacteroidia > UKL13-3 > UKL13-3 > CAIUEQ01. The sequence goes on from CAIUEQ010000360.1 coordinate 1,224, forward strand.
TTTTCTTTGCCCTCCAGTTTTTCTTTTTTAGGTTGATTAAATTCTCCGTTACGTTTGCGTTGATTGTAGATCAAAGCATCTTTGTCAAGAGCTGTAGTCAAGAAGCGCATGATACGTTCATCACGCCTAAAGGCAAGTTCAAATTTAGCCACGAAATCTCCTGCTGCTTTGTACTCATAAATGTGGTAAAAGCCTGTAGTTTTTTTGTCAATCGTGTAAGCTAACTTCGTTAAGCCCCAATTTTCTTCATGAACCAGCTCTCCAGCGTTTTCAGTAATCATGCTGCGATACTTAGATACAACCTCTTTCAGTTGCTCTTCGGAGAGTACGGGTGTGAAAATGATCACAGATTCATAGTTGTTTAAGACAACCTCTTTGCTTTTTGTATTAGCTGCCATTTGTATTTGGGTTTTAAAATAAGGACGGCAAAAGTATGACTATTTTTAGTATTAACAAATAATATAGTTAGGTCTTCATAATCAAGCAACTATTAAACGGTTATTTGAACCCTAAAACTTCAAGAGATTTCACTTACTAAACTGGCTTTCAAACAATAATGAAATACCAACTATAAATTAATTTAATGCCATAGGTGCAACAAAAAAAGGAATCGCAATACGATTCCTTTTAAAATTCTTAAAATATTTCTGATTATTCAACGATCAACACTCCATTCATTTTCATGAAGTGACCAGGGAAAGTACAAACAAAACCGTAAGTACCTGCTGCAGGAGCTGTAAATTCAACAGATACTGTTTTACCAGGAGTGGCAATGGCAGAACCAGCAATTACATTTACGTTAGCCGAATTGAAATAATTAGTGCTTGCAAAATTTAAGCCTTCCATAGCTACATCTTTCTCTGTTCCTTGTTTTACAAAAACAATATTATGTTGCATTGCTGCATCTGTAGCTTTGTTAGTAAGATTTACTTTCACTTTGGCTCCTGCTTTCACTTTTAATTCTTTAGTGTCATAACTCATTTCATCCATAGTGTTACCAACAACATTTATTGTTAACTCAGTTGTTGCTACAGAAGTTGCTTCTGTTTGATCTTTTGATGCAGATTCAGTACTTGTTGCTTTTTCGCCAGATCCACCACATGCTGCAAATAATGTTGCAGTCGAGAATAATAACATGATTTGTTTTTTCATTTTTAATTAATTTAGATAGTTTATTGTTTTGATAACTGACAACTTTGTCAATATTTTCTATTTACCGAAAAGACTTTTTAACTTCTTCTTTGCTTCTTCTTCAGCTTGCTTTTTCAATTTATCAGATTCGCTTTTTGCTTTTTCTTCACCTTGTTTTTTGTATTTATCTAATTCCGCTTTAGCTTTATCCTCAGCTTCTTTTTTCAATCTATCTAATTCGGCTTTTGCCTTTGCCTGAAGTTCGGCCGCAGCCTGTTCTTTCAAAGAATTAGCTTCATTTTTAGCTACATCAGATAAATTTGTTGAAACAGTTGGTTTAGTAAATGTTCCTCCAATATTTATATTAACATTAATTATATCATTCAGTTTTATTTTTGTTCCTCCCTGTTTGTTGAGTTGATCCATTAAACTATTTACACCTGAATTTGCCCCTCCCATTACTGAACGAGGAATACCAACTTTTCCAACATAGTTAATTGTTTGATCGAATCCCGTTGAACCTGATAGATTCAATTTTTGTCCTGCAATAACTAAATCAAATGGCTTCGTATAAACACGCCCCTTTTCAACTTTATATTCTACTCGAACATTATTAATAGCGGGGTCTTTTAATTTATCATACTTAATTGCATCTGCTAATGAATTCATTGCTTTTACATCTTTTAATTGCGCATGAGGAATATTCATTACACCTTCAGCAAAAAGTGTTTCATAATCCGGGTTTAATTTCTTATCAAGATGAGTATTCATTTTTAATGTTGTAGAAAATGACCCTCTCATATTTTCTGCTATTGGTGCAATTTTTTTAACTGAATTAAAAGTAACGAATGCTTTTTGAAAATCGAGATGTTCAATTCCAAAATCCATTTTTAAAGATGGTTTTTTAGGATTTGTTGTTTCATAATAGCCATCCATACTTATTGCTGCTCCAATAGTATTTAACGCCACTTTATTAAATTCTAATTTCTGATCGGCAATATGAACGCCCCCTTTAAAGTCGGTAATTTCCATATTGGTATAAAGCAATTTACCAATGCTGCATTTTAAAGTAAAATCCAAATTTGTTGGAATTTCGGGAGCATCTGTTGATGAAGTGTCGGGTTGTTTTGATGATGTTGATTTTACTGAGTCTTTCGATAAAAACTGATTAGCATCCATCAAATTGCTTCTGAAATCAAGAACGCCTTTAAGTATCCCTTTCCCGAAAAAATAAGGAATAAAATTTTCAAGTTGCCCATCCATTTTCATATCACTGTTACCAATCTTCGCATCAAAACCTGAGAGGGTCACAATTTTGGGTGTAAAGGAAAGTACTGCATTTTTCATATTCATCCCTTGAGGCAGGTCTTTAGAAGCGAATACAATATTTTGTGCTTGAATATTTCCAGATGCATTTACATTCTCATATTTTTTTGCTTCTATTTCGCTTACTTTAGCTTTAGCCGCAAAATTACAAGTAATCAATCCACTGAGTTTCATTCCATTTTCGAGGGGAACAATTTTAGTCATGTTATCCAAATTAATTTTACCAATTAACGAAGCTTCAATGCTTGGATCTTTTATAGGATTAGTTGCAATAAGTTTTGCATCAAAGGGATCGTTTGCAATTTCAAAATGCATCTTTGAAAGATCGATTTTGGTATTATCTAAATTCCCATCAGGATTTGTGACTGCAAGATTTATCTGTACATTATTTACAGGAGAAGGCAATGCTGGATATTTAAACATCCCATTTTCTACAATTAATTTAAATGCAAAAGCTGGCAATTGTTTTGCGTTGTATGTTCCTTTAGCAAATCCTTCAAAAGCTAACTTCCCAGATGATTGAATATCTTTAAAATCTTTCGAATAAATAGCTGGAATTAAAGAAAGGAAATTTTTAAAATCAGATTTTTTAACAGCATATTTTATATCCATTATAATATCATCAGCCTTCATAGCAACATTTCCATCAAAACCCAAAACAAGTTCGTTAATACTCATTTCATTTTCCTTGAAGGTAAATTTCATATCCTTCATGTTTGCATCAATATCTGCCTTAACACTTGACTTAACCTTGCTGAGATAGGTAACTGCTCCCATTTTAAATGTAACAGCATCAGCAACTGATAGCGTTTTCATCAAAAAATCATCTTGAGTAAAATCACCAATTAATGTATGCGATAGATTTCTGATATCAGCATACATGTCACCTTTTCTGTCGTCATAAATTATATTTGCATTTTTAACTTCAAACTTTTTAAGTGCTATATTAAATTTCGAGGCTGCAGTATCCGAAACTGTTTTAGCGGTATCGACAGAAGGTTTTGTGATATCCCAATTCGATTTTCCTGTTTTTAATACAATAGCATGAATGTTCGGATGATCTAGCAATATTCCTCTAATCTTTATTTTCTCTCCTTTTATCACACTCATCACATCAAGAGTTGCGCTAAAAGTATTTAACGACAATAGCGTATCTCCTTCAAATTCGTTGATACCAACTACACTCAAATTATTAATACCCAAAGTAAAATCAGGAAAGTTTTTAAATAAACTTAATGTAATGTCGTTATCGAAATTAATTTTAGCATTAACATTTTTGTTGGCCTCATTTTTTACAATTTCTACTATCTTACCTTTAAAAATAATTGGTAATACAATTGCTGAAATAATTAATAATACTAATATGGATACGAATATTAAAATGAACTTTTTCATTGTAAAGGATTAATTGTGAATTATAAATCTAAAATACAGCTTGAGGTTAAAGGTTTGTTAATATATTTTCTAATTGTTTTAAAAGTTTTAGCAAAAGCTACATCACTTTCATTGATAGATGAAGTTAAAAAATATGGAATAAATAAATTTTTTGTTTCATCTGAAAGTTTTTCAAACTCTTCCATAAACTGGAACCCATTCATTAGAGGCATATTAATATCCACTAACATAATTGCAGGTTTCTTAAATGGATTTTTCTTTACCATTTCGAGTGCATCAGAAGCATTATTAAATGTGATGATATGAGCATTTGGGAAAGATAGTTCTATCATCTTTGTAGCAATAAAAATATCAATTTCGTTATCATCAATAATTATATAGTGAGTACTTTGAGCCATTTAGGTTACTTTTTTGATGGAATAATTACTTCAAATTCAGTTCCTTCATCAAGCTTAGATTTTACATTTATTTCACCATCAATTTTCTTTAACACTTCTTTCACATTATATAAACCGAAACCTGATCCAAATTCTTCGGAAGTTGCACGGTAAAACATATTAAATATTTGGTTAAGATAATTTTCGTTTATACCAATTCCGTTATCTTTAACAGTGATTCTCACTTTGTCTTTTTCGACAACTATATTTAGCTCAACCCATTTATTTAAATTGGATTTGTTTTGATACTTAAAAGCATTTGAAAGTAAATTATTTAAGATTAAACGAAGGCTCATTAAGTCGGATCGAAATTCATAAGGCTCATCCAGATGTGCTATAAATTTTATATTATTTACAATGGTTGAAACTGAATAAACAGATTTCAAATCTTCTATCAATTTTATGAAATCAATTTTTTCGATTGTTAAATCACCTCTATTAATTTTATAATGTTCGTGAATACTGTCAATAAATTCATCGAGTTTTTGAGCTGACACACTAATCAGAAAAAGCATACTTCTAATTGCTTCAATGTCATCTTCACTGTTCAGTAATTCTATTGCTCCTCTGATGCTCATGATAGGGCCACGCAAGTCGTGCACAACGCTATAGGAAAACTTGTCAAGTTCTGAGTAAGCTCTTTTTAATTCATCATTTTTTATTGAGAGTAATGAATTGGTGATGTAATACTTGTATGCTTCTTCAATTGCTAAAATAATATCTTCTTCGTCCCAAGGTTTTTTAACATATCGAAAAACATGTCCACGGTTAATTGCTTCAATCACTGCTTCAACATCAGAAAAACCAGTCATAAGGATTCTAACAGGAAGGGGAAATGCGATAAAAACCTCTTCAAAGATTTCCACACCTGATTTCTCGGGCATTCTTTGATCACTGATAATGATACTGATTTGAGGATTTTGCTCTAGTATTGATAACGCTTCAGTACTGTTTGAAGCAGTAAAAATATCATAACGAAAACGAAACGATGCTTTAAATCCCAAAAGATTTTCAATTTCATCATCAATATATAAAATTTTGATTTTCTCTTTTTGCACAGTTGCGAAATTAAGATAATTGTTGAACTAATGGAATTTGAATAATAAATTCAGTCCCCTCTTCTAAAGTTGAATGAACAAGAATATTTCCATTATGTTTTTTTAAAATGTTATATACTATTGATAATCCGAGCCCAGTTCCTTCTCCTACTTTTTTGGTTGTGTAAAAAGGTTCGTATAATTTTTGTTTTGTAGTTTCCGTCATTCCTGTTCCATTATCTGAAATGATGATGAATAAATGCTCTTCATCAGCTTTAGTTGTAATTTTAACAATCCCACCTTCATTGTCTCCAAATTTAGTTTTTATAGCTTGAATAGCATTTAAAATAATATTTAAAAATACTTGATTTAATTTTCCTGGATAACAATCAATAAGAGGGATTGAACCATACTCTTTTTTGACTTCTATTTTTGTATTTAATAAATTATTTAGAATAGTAATTGTTGAATCAATGCCTTCATTTATATCAGCACTTTTCAAATCATCTTCATCAAGACGTGAGAAAACACGAAGCCCTTTAACTATTTCAGCAGTTCGAGAGGAGCCTTCTTTAATTCCTTTGAGTAAATAATCTATTTCAGTTTTTAGATAATCAAAATCTATTTCAGATTTTATTTCTACAATTTTTCCCTGCTTTTCAGTTGAACTTAAATCCTGAACGGAAAGCAATTCGATTTTACCCAACATCTCAAGTAGCATATCAACATCTCGTTTCAGTGGCTTTATATTGGATGTAACAAAATTAATCGGATTATTTATTTCGTGAGCGATACCTGCTGTGAGCTGTCCCAATGATGCCATTTTTTCAGACTCAACAAGTAAACTTTGAGCGCTTTTTAAATCATCCAACGTTTTACCTAATTCTGTATTTGTTTGTTTTAATTCCATTGTGCGTTCCACAACTTTTGATTCTAAAATGATATTTTGCTCTTTAACAATCCTTTCATTTTCGTGAGATGATTCCAAAGCTTCTTTTTGGGCGATTTCTTTTTCAATTCTAAATATATTTATTTTATCGGCAAGTGCGAAAGAAAGGAGTAAACTTTCTATTGCCGAACCCCATTGCAATGATGAATTAGTAAATAAATTAGATGGAAGAATGCTAAAATCTTTTAAAATATAAAGTATTAATGCTAAGATAAAAACCGACCATGCCAAAAGAAAAAACTTTGCCGGTCTGTAGTTCTTTAATGAAACATAAACGGCAAATATCAGCGCATAAATACTTACAAATAATCCTACATAATCTAATAGTTTAAAAGATAGCTGATGGTATCCCGAAAAATATGTAAAGAATATTGAAATATATCCCAAATAGAAAACAAACAATCCTTTATATAAGAATGGAGAATAATGTTTTAAATTTAAGAACCCTGAAGCAAATGAAAGTGCTCCAATACCTGATATTACTGAACTTATTACAATTATTGATGTATTTAAATCAGGCTCATATTCAAAAACAAAACGAATAAAAAAACCGCTTAAACCAGATTGAGCAATAGCGATAAATAAAACATAAATCACATAAAATAAATAGTTCTTGTCCTTTACTGATAAATAAACAAATAAATTATACAAAAACATAAACAACATGATGCCTAAGTATATTGCAATTAACATGTTGTAATTTGATGAATCGTGGTCAAAATCTACATGTTTACTAATCTGAATTGGAACTAGAAATTGCAGCTCGGCTTCAATATTCAAATAAATTTCAAGAGTGTCGTTTACATTTAAGTCAGGTAAATAAAATGCAGGATATTGATGAGAAATTTTTCTTTCACTTATCAAATCCTTGCTTCTTATCTCTATAGAATTCCAATCATAATTATTTTTCTTATAATAAATTGTAACATGATCAAGAAGTGGATTTGAGACACTTAAAATATAGTCACTAATATTTTGTTTTGCTATAATCCCAAACTTAAACCAACAACCATTTTTTTGATAGGCGAGATTTATTGAATTCCCTTCAACAACTTTAAATCTTTTCTCTTTTAAAATATTTCCAAATGAACTTGAAGGAATAGTGTCTATTAAATAACAAACATCACTTTTTATAATAAATAGTTTTTCAGGAATTGAAATTAATGCCTTTGCATTAGAGTTTAAAGCAAGCAACAAGAAGCAAATTATGATAGCTGCAAAATGTTTAATAAAACTATAGTTTAAGTTTGAATTCATTTTTACTTGCGTCTTTTATTTCCAGGTCCCATTCAATGTCAATTTCTCTAGTTCGATAAGGAACCTGCTCTCTACAAAATTGTTTTGGTTGTAATCTTAATGATCTTATTTTCTCAGCTTCGTATGGATCAGCAAAATTCAGTTTTTCTGTATCTTCCAATAATACAGCGGTAGCTAACAGGTCTTGTTTTGGGTAATAAAATGTGCCATGATTCCCTAACCGATCCACTACAATACAGCCAACACGTTCAGAAAACTTTACCGTGTAGGGAGCACATAAAGCCCATATGGAAGAAATTCCAATTTGTTCGGCAATTGCAACTCCTGCTCGTGTAATAAAAAATGCACCTATTCCCAAACCTGATGCTTCACGTGAATTCCATGAACCGCATAATTCTCCTGTACCGTTTTGGCTTAATGTCTTTACCATATTGTAAATCTTATTATCCATATAGCCAGTAGCTTCTTCAATTGGCAAGGGTGTTATTCCATTTGCCACATTAATTCGAGCCCCTCCATAAACTTTCTGTTTATCTAAAGATTCTACAATGATAGCAAAAGAAGCAGGATTATACATCCATTCATCCTTTGAAGATGTGACTTGATTTACACCTACAGTTTCCAAAATATGCCTATGGCCTTCAATAAATTTAAGGCAAGCTTCTTGGTCTGTTGTTGCTCTAAAAGCTCGAATTCGACAATGCATTTTTTAAAAAATTAATTTTTCAAGGTCAATATAAAATCTACCAGAGCTGTTATGTTGCTTTAGTAAAATCCTTCGAGTAATATCTGTTGTAATTGCTCCTCCTAAAACTACTGATGATGCTAATTGTGGCCATGTTGTTATTGTTTTTCCAATTTCTGTCATCGAGTATTTTAATCGATCTGAGCAATTCTCAAATGAGACTAATTTCATAAGAATATGTATTCTTTCTTGAGCGTCAATATGTTTAATATTTAACAAATTTTCTTGGTCAATCAAGCCATGAAATATTGGTCGGTTTGGTTCAATGTCAAATCTTTCAATATCTAACATCCCTTTATCGTTGGTGTCCATCACAACCGGAACTCTATTTTCTTTTGCATATAATCGAGTTGCAATTTTTATTTCTAAACTATCACAAACTTCGATTGCAATATCTATTTTCCCATCACCAATAAAAAAATCTGTAATGTTATTTTCTGTAATACCTTGGTCAAATATTATAACAGAAATAAATGGGTCTATCTCAGAA
>CAIUEQ010000361.1 GCA_903898215.1 uncultured Bacteroidota bacterium
ATGGAAAAATGATCAACGAATTTTTGATTTGGCAAAAAAACTTTCCGTACTTGGATATGAATGTTATTTTTCAACGATGATAAAAGAAGAAGCGGGAAAGTTTGATGGCTATGATATTGTATTTGAAGACAGAGAAAATTATTTAAAAAACATGTCACAATCATTATACACGATTGCATTCATAGCTATTAATGAAGGTTGGAATCGTGTTTCTCATGAAAGTATTTTAGTTGGCACAACCCTAATAGGAAATGATGCAGGAGGCTTAGGTGATTTATTAAACGAGTCGGGAAGTTTAATTGCAAATCAAACTCAACAATTTATTGATCATATTATAAATAATCATCAAACGCATGTTGAACAAAATTTCATTCAAAAGTATGATGAACAAAATGCAGAGATTTTTTTAAATCCTATCGTTGAGTTCTTAAACAAATAATTTTATTTTAAAATTTTATAACGGATATAATATTTCAGGTATCTCCAAATCCATAAATATCTGAATTGTGTTCCATATTGCCATTGAACAATCATCTTTTCATGGTACATGTCTTTTATTTTACTTACAGATTTCGAATCATTATGATAACGAAAACGGGCAATATTCTCATCAATAAATTTTGCTTCGCGATGTTTCAATAACCATAAAATAAGTTCATAATCCATCACATAATTTAAATCTTCGCGTATCAAAGGAACTCTGGTTAAAAACTTCTTATTAAAGAAACATGCAGGTTGATGTATTTTTGGAAGCATCTTATATTTAAGTAATTCCAGATAATCAACTTGTGCTCCAAGTGGCTTGCTAAAAGCAACACTATGCTCATCAATATTTGTACATCTCCCATAAACGATTGCTATATCAGGTTGCTGAATAAAAGCATTCACAATTTTCTCTACTGCATTAATTTCTAATAAATCATCAGAATTTAAATATGCAAAAATATCTCCGGTGCATTTCTCGAAACCTTTGTTTATAGCATGAGATTGGCCATTATCTTTTTCACTTACCCAATAAGTTAATTGGCTTTCATATTTTTTAATGATGCTAATACTGCCATCAGTTGAGCCTCCATCAATAATAATGTATTCTATATTTTTATAAGTTTGATTAAGCACCGATAAGATCGTTTCCTCAAGAAATTTCGCTTGATTAAAAGAAGGTGTGACAATGCTGACTTTCATTTATTAGTTATAATAATTTGTACTTAGGATTAAAACTCTCGTGCCAATTGTGATTCAAACCAAATTGTCGGTTACGAATAATATGATAACCACTTTTCATAAAACGTTCCCACAATTCATCGTCTTCTCTCCCCCACTCAGTATACGTTTCATTTAATTTTCCAACTTTTATAAATTCGCTTTTATAACAGGCTAACATTCCTTTTCCACCATATTGCATCCAATGCCCTATTTCATTTTTATCTTTTGGCAGATAAAAAACAATTGGATACCAAACATTTTTCGGGGAAGTAAAATGATTACAAATACTTACAATATTTTCAGGCAAACTCATATCAGCATCACAAATAAAAATAATTTCAGCTGTACTTTGTTCAACAGCTTTATTAAACGAAAATGCTCTTGAAAATTTAATAGGTTGAGAAACAAATTTCAGTTCTCCCTTCCATTTATTTTTGATCTCTGTTTCTAAATTACTTACATCATTACTTCCACAATCAAACACCGAAAGTTCTATCAATTCATGATATTTAATAGTGTTCAAGCTTTCAATAAAATGGGTTAAAAATAAATCGCTTCTATTATAAATACCAACACAAATAGAAACAGGATGTAATTTTTTAATTTTAAAAATTGAGTAAAAGCAAAATGAAAACAAGGCAGATAAATCATTCCATAAAGTAAACATACCAAATTTTCGTTGTGGCGATTTACCTATCCACCAAAGCGGATATTTTATAAAATTGGGTATGATAGATTTTATTTTAAGCATATAATTTAACCACAAAGTTCACTAAGATTTACACTAAGAACTCGAAGTAATATATAATTTAAATCCTTCCGTTTATTACTCTTCTAACTCCATCTTTTAACAACAAAACATTAAAGTTAATCAGCAAACCAAGTTTACATCCTGACAGCTTCAAATAAGTAAGTACTTGAGCAAGGTGAATATCATTTAATGCATCAACTGATTTAACCTCGATAACAAATTTATTCTCAACCATGATATCGATTCTATACCCACATTCAAGTTTAATCTCTTTATAAATGAGTGGCAATGCTTTTTCTTTTTGAACTAATAATCCACATGTAGTTAATTCATAAAAAAGACACTCTTGATATGCAGATTCCAATAATCCGGGACCTAAATTTCGATGCACTTTTAATGCCGCTTCAAAACAAATTTTCGAAATTGCATTTTCATTTAATTCAGTTTGAGTATTCATTTCTAGGCTATTATTAAACATTTAATCTTTTTATACTTTTACTATATAAGATTAATCTTTTATTCTAAAAACACTTACCACTTTTCATTCTTTGTGTTCTTTGTGTAAGTCTTTGCGTTCTTTGTGGTAAAAAAAATCAAAACAATGAATTTCTGTGTTGAGGCAAAATCCCGAAATGCTTATACGCCAACTCTGTTACTTCTCGCCCTCTGGGAGTTCTCATCAAAAAACCTTCTTGAATTAAATACGGCTCATACACTTCCTCTATCGTTCCATTCTCTTCACCAATTGCAGTAGCAATCGTATTGATTCCAACAGGACCACCTTTAAATTTTTCGATGATGGTACGCAAAATTTTATTGTCCATTTCATCTAAACCTTGTGCGTCAACATTTAATGCATTGAGTGCATATTTTGCAATGTCGAGTGTGATTGTTCCATCACCTTTTATCTGTGCAAAATCGCGGGTTCTGCGAAGTAATGCATTTCCAATTCTGGGAGTTCCCCTGCTTCTTCTTGCAATTTCTTCAGCAGCCGATTCATGAATATGCATATTGATGATACTTGCCGAACGTGTGATAATTTTTTTCATCAACACCTTATCGTAATATTCTAAACGAGCATTTATACCAAACCGTGCACGTAATGGAGCTGTTAATAAACCGGAACGAGTTGTTGCTCCAATTAATGTAAATGGATTTATTTCTAATTGAATACTTCTGGCATTCGGCCCAGAATCAATCATGATATCGATTTTATAATCTTCCATTGCAGAGTATAAAAACTCTTCCACAACGGGACTCAATCGATGTATCTCATCAATAAAAAGAACATCTCCTTTTTCGAGGTTCGTTAATAATCCGGCTAAGTCACCGGGCTTTTCCAAAACAGGCCCTGATGTTGTTCGGATATTTGCTCCCAACTCTTGAGCGATGATATATGACAGTGTTGTTTTTCCTAAACCCGGAGGGCCATGAAGCAAAACATGGTCAAGCGCTTCTTCACGTTGAGCAGCAGCCTGAACAAATACTTTAAGGTTCTCAATTATTTTTTCCTGACCAGTAAAATCACCAAAAGTTTTTGGACGCAATACTCGCTCCAATTCCTGTTCGATGGGTGTGAGGTTATCTTCTTCCGGATCTAAATTTGAATTTCGCACAGGTCAAATATAAGTTAGTGTGAATTAAAAATGAAAAGCAATTTATGAATATGCTATTTTCAAAATTCAGGTTTTACAAAAATATTTTCAGATTTCACCTTTGTTCGAAATGACATTTTTTTTGAATGAATAGGCGCGCGAAGTGCGCCTATTTATCTCGTCTGCGAATCTGTCATTCAGAACAAAGTGAGGAATCTAAATTTGAATGATGAAAGAGAAAAAATATTACTATTATTTCTGAATTATCAATTTACGGGTGCTAATTTTTATTCCGTTTACAATCATCGAATAAAAATAAACACCATTGTTAAAATTGCTAGCATCAATAGCTTCTTTATACATTCCTGCTTGCAAATTATTTTTTGAGATGGTGAACATTTCTTTTCCAAGAATGTCAGTTACGATAATTTTTACTGATGCATTTTCAATCAGATCAAAAGGAATAACAAAAGTATTTGATGCAGGATTTGGGTATGCTCCGAACAAATAATTTTTCTCTGTTACCCTATCTAAATTATTTACACCGAGTGTAAGATTATCTGTACTGTCTGTAAAATAAACCTGATAATAACCTTCGGGCGCAGAGATTGGTTTTACAGCAGTTTTACCATCGTTTGTGGTTGCACTCAAATAATAAATAAACCAATCCTGAGTAGTTAAAGTACCGGGTTGAATATCTCCGATAAAATAACCAGCGCTATCTGTTAAATTAAATGAAGTGTAATGTCCATCATGTCTTTTTCTCCAATAACATTTTGCATTTGCAATTCCGTTGTGATTAGAAATTTTAGCAACAATATGATACGATGATTGGATAGGTTGTTTTCCATCGATGCTCGGATGCCAGAATAACACCGGATTTTCGGCAGGAATTTGCATCGTGATACAATGAATTGCTCCTCCTCCATTATTAGTTGTAATGTTTCTTGAGTCGATTGGAATTACTTTATATCCTGGTAATAATTTTTGATACAATGCTGTAACCTCTGCTGTTTGTGCTTGATTGCCGTCAACTTCATCTGAATAAGAAGGATATAAAAACAATTTGTTAGCTGTTACTCCATTGATAAAAGTTCGTGCATCATAATCCATCGAATCGCAAGTGGTATAATAGGTACCATCATCTTTTGTTGGATCAGGTATTCTATAAATACGATACGGACGATTATAAATAGATTTTAAAGCAGTTAGATATTGATAATTATCTTCAATGATTTTTTTGTCGGGTGAAGTAACTGTATCTGGATATTTAGCAACAAACATTGTTTGCTCATCCATCAATTTTACATACAGATCTATATGCCCTGTTCCTCCATCACAATTTAATTTATTAAGGTTTATTAACCCGGTATCGTTAAATAAATTATGAATGGTATCTAAAGTTCTTTGTTTACTCCAGGCTGGACTATGATTGCTTGGAGATGAATTCGCCTCGATGAAAA
>CAIUEQ010000362.1 GCA_903898215.1 uncultured Bacteroidota bacterium
AAAATATTATTTACAATAGTTGCTCCTTTATAAACACCTCCTGTTTGAGCCGGTGTAAGTGTGATCGTTTTTGTTCCCAAACAAAGTACAGTATCACTTAACGAAAATTGAGAATTAGGAAATGCTGCTACTCTAATATTTTTTATTACACTATCGCTGCATCCATTTAATGTGCGAAAATATTTTATTGGAAAAATGCCGGTTGTATTTGGCACCGTAAAAATATTTCCACTCACATTGCTTCCGCTAAAAACACCGCCTGTTTGAATTGGGTAAAGATTTATGGTACCAGAGTTCACACAAACTAATGTATCTGATAAATTAAAATTGGCATTTGGCGATGCGGTAAATCTAATTCTTACACTATCTTTTGCTGTGCCGCAACTTGTTGATTTGGTAATGGTAAACCATACAAAAGTTGTGTCATTTAAAGAAGGAGTGTATGTTGGCGTTAAAGTATTTGTTGAATTAAATGCACCTTTTCCATTAGTGCTCCAACTTACCGGTAAAGTTGATCCTGTTGCAGTTAAACTAACAGCATTTTTATTACATCTAACAGTATCTGTTATTGCCGAAACAGTTACACTGGCAGTTGATGCATTTACAGTAAATACAACAGAATCAATAACACTCCCACAACTAACATTTGCTTTTAAATAAAGTGTGAGCGAACCTGTATAATTACTAGCTATAGTAAATGATGGCGCCAAGATTGTGGTATCGTTAAAACTACCTGATGCTCTAATTTTAGGATACCAATAATAGCAAGGTGTTCCTACAACAGTTCCTGATAATGAAAAGGTGCTTCCGCTGCAATAACTTGTAGCTGTAGTACCGGCACTAACTGTTAATGGCATTACAGGAATTGCGCATCCGTAATTCACATAACTTGCACTTCCTCCATAGGTAAAATTTACAGTTGCGCCATCTGCTGAAGGTGTACTTCCTGATTGATCAACCAACGATGTTGGAAGGTAAATGGCAGTGTCACCACAACTCGTTCCGTAGTTCATTATTAAACGTCTGGTTGTTGTTGCCGAATTTGAAAAATGACCGCTCACATTTCCGGAGCATTGCATTAATATATATAACGTATCTGTTAAATTGGCGAAGCTATGTGTAAGCGGACTAAACAAAGTGCTCATAAAAATTAACACATGGGAACCGGCAGGTAATGTTCCTGTGCTGTTAATGGGAATTAACCTTCCACATTTTCCTGCAGCGATGATGCTATTATTAATGGTAGTAATTTTTGAAAGATTTGCAGGCACACTTGTAATATCACAAAACCCTCTGAACGGTGTTGTAGAACCTGCTCCCCAAGCTACATTTCCTGTTACATAAGCGCCAACTCCTATACTTGAAACTGATAATGGACTTGCTCCAACTCTCAATTTTATCATTTCAAAAACACCTTCACAAGAATTTCCGCAGGTATCACAAGCATCAACTAAGATACTTTCAATTTCAAAACATTTTGTTGGAACATTTGATCCACTTCCACTTGTTGAACAAGGTTGTGCTTGAGCTAAAAAACTGAGTATTAAAAAAGCAAACACCAAAAATATCCGAATATTATTTTTCATTGAAATAGTTGTCTTTTACGACCGGCAAAAAAAGACAAGGGCTATTATTAAAATATTATCAAATCATGATGATTTATAAGTAATGAAATTTTGTTGAAGCTATTTTTTAAACATTAGCATTTAATTTACAAACTCTAGTTTAAAGTGAGATGAAAATGAAAAAATAATTACTAAAATTATTTTTTGAATCCACTAAAAAAACGATTTCTGGTTTTTAAAATATTTGATATCTTGCAGTACTCAATTTTAAAAAATGCCTGATGAAAAACTCAACACTTAATCTCAACTCCCAAGCTTATTTTTTACTTTACTATTTTAAGCTCACCAGCTTTATTTACTGCTATTTTGTGCTCAAACAATAGCAACAAAAACGCTTTCCAACTATTTTTACTCAACAAAACACGGCTATGAAAAAACTCAAAACAAACTGCATGCTCAATCATTCGATATAAAAAATTTCTGTTTATATCATTAATGTATTCTTCTAAATTTTAATGGTTGATAAATTGATTGCGGTAGACGTAACAATAAATTTCATTACATTAAAATAACGCCTCCTTAACATCATTAAAAACGAGTTAAAATACTTTTGCTCGCATTTATTTCAACAACAAAATTTTACGCATCCAAATAATAATTTCTAATAATTATGAAAAGCATATACAACCACTTTATAAAAACAATATTTACATTTTTTATTGCTGCTATATTTATTTGCATTTTGCCTTTGAGTGGGTATGGACAAACGATAAATTATTTTGGTTCAAGTGGAACAATTACAAATAGTGTATGGAACACTAATCCTTCGGGACCTTTTACAAATGCTCTAGTAACTACCGGAGGTCCAA
>CAIUEQ010000363.1 GCA_903898215.1 uncultured Bacteroidota bacterium
ATATTGAAAATAAGAATATCGATGTTAACGAAACAGCAGTTTTAATTTTAGATGAGTTTGATAAATCATTGGAAGCAGGCTTTCAGGATGAGATGTCGTTTATCATTAAGAATCTTAAAAATGTACAAAAAAAGGTGCTGACATCAGCAACATATTTAAAAGAAATCCCTGCTTTTGTAAAATTAAAGGATGACATTCAGTTAAATTTTATTCCCAGAAATCAACAATCTCTTCCATCTTTAAAATTAAAATCAGTAAAGGTTACCGGAGATGATAAACTGGAAGCATTGATGTTGTTAATTGGAAAAATCGGCAACAAATCAACATTTGTTTTTTGCAACCATCGCGATGCTGTGAACAGAATCAGTGAGCAACTTTCAATTTACAATGTCGACCACGGATTTTATCACGGAGGTTTAGAGCAAATCGACAGAGAAAAAACATTGATCAAATTCAGAAACGGAAGCATCAATTTACTCATCACTACCGACCTCGCTTCAAGAGGTTTGGATATCCCAGAAATTGAAGCCATCATTCATTATCAATTGCCCGCAACATTAGATTCGATGACTCATCGCAACGGACGAACTGCAAGAATGAATGCAACAGGAACTGCTTATTTTTTATTAGATGAAGGGGATTTTTTACCTCACTTTTTAAAGTCGACACCGGAAGCGGAAACATTACCTTCTAAATTTATTTCTCCAAAACCATGCGAATGGAAAACACTTTATATCGCTGCAGGAAAAAAGGATAAGATAAATAAAATGGATATTGTGGGAATGCTTCTTCAAAAAGGAAAACTTCAAAAAGATGAATTAGGGAAAATTGAAGTGCTCGACTATTCGTCTTATGCTGCAATAAAAAGTGATAAAATCGAAGAAACATTAAAGCTTATCAAAGAAGAGAAAATCAAAAACAGAAAAATCAAAATGCAGATTGCCTCTTAAAACGGTCAGACGCATGACGCGTCAGAACGTTTTTTTATTTAATTAGTATTGAATTATTAATTAGTAGCATCAAGCTTCAAACAATGGCTTCCAGCACAAGCATTCATCTTCCTGAAATATCAATTATATTCGCAGCCCTAATCATATTTAATGAATCGAATAAAAGAAATCCTTAAACAAAATGAACCACTTAATTTCCTGTGGTTTTTTGTGAAGCATTATATTTTTTGGTTTCTGTTTTTTGCGCTTAACCGTTTTATTTTTATCATCTATAATCATAATCAGTGGGAAGGAAATTCATTATCCGAAGTTTTTTATAGCTTTATTTCGGCAATCCATCTCGACCTTTCGATGACGAGTTATTTTGTTACCATCACTTTTATTTTATTTTTTCTCTATTCAATTTTCAGGTATCAAATTTTAATTCATATCAATTATTGGATACAATATTTCTTTATCATCATTGCCATTATTGCTTACAGTGCCGAAATTCCGATCTACGAAGAGTGGCATACAAAACTCAGCAAGAAAGCAATTTTGTATATGCAACATCCAAC
Source organism: uncultured Bacteroidota bacterium (assembly GCA_903898215.1). Taxonomy (GTDB): domain Bacteria; phylum Bacteroidota; class Bacteroidia; order UKL13-3; family UKL13-3; genus CAIUEQ01. The sequence continues at coordinate 1,508 of CAIUEQ010000363.1, forward strand.
AGAAGTAATTAATTCGGCAACCAACAAAGAACTTTTTGGAAGCTTATTTCTGATTGTCGCATTTTCAATTTTCTCAATATGGGCATACAAAAATTGGGTTGTTCAAAAACTTCCTCTTAAAAAATCGTATTGGTATATTCCTGTTATCGGAATTATTATTATTCCATTTTTGCTGGTGGTTGGAATACGTGGCGGATTGCAACAAATTCCTATTCAGCAAAGCGAAGCATATTACAGTAAGTCAAATTTTTTAAACCTAGCTTCGGTAAATTCTGTATGGAATCTTAGCTCGAGTTTTATAGAAAACCGTTTTGAAAATGGGACAAATCCTTATAAACTTTATAGCGATTCAACGGCAGATGCAATTGTAAAAGATTTGTTCAGTGCTAAAAATGATTCGTTCCCGGAAGTGCTCACAACAAAAAATCCAAATGTTGTTTTAGTGATATTAGAAAGTTGGTCGGCCGACCTTTTAAAATCATTAGGAGGTTTTGACAGTGTTGCTCCTAACATGGAAAACTTGATCAGCAGCGGAATTGAATTCACCAATTTTTATTCGTCAGGAACTTTATCAGACCAAGGTCATTGTTCGTTGCTGAGTGCCTTTCCATCTCAACCCTGTGTGGTAATTATGCGTCAGCCTGATAAATTTCAGAAGCTTCCATCTATCGTTTCACATTTTAAAAAGCGCGGTTATTATGCTGCCTATTATTTTGGCGGACAATTAGAATACGGAAATATTAAAGGCTATATTTATTACAATCAATACGACCATGTGATTGAAGGAAAAGATTTTGATAAAAATTTGCCAATGGGAAAACTTGGTTACCATGATGAGTTTTTATTCGACAGGGTTTTAAAAGAAGCGAATACTTTTAAGCAACCTTTTTTCGCTACAGCTTTTACCATGAGCAGCCACTCACCTTATGATTATCCGGGTGAAACAAAATATTTTAGCTGGGGTGGTGATGAAAACATGTATGTGAATGGCGCACATTATTCAGATCAATGTATCGGTGATTTTATGCGTAAAGCTAAAACGCAACCTTGGTATAAGAACACACTGTTTGTTTTCTGTTCCGACCACAGTCATAATAGTCCTAAGCATAATGATTCTTACAATCCTCGAAGCCGGCAAATTGTTGGATTTCTTTATGGAGATGTAATCAAACCTGAATACCGTGGAATGAAAATATCAAAAATGGGAAACCATAATGATATTGCTAACACCTTATTAAATCAGCTTGGAGGAGATGTTACACCATTTGTGTGGAGCAAAAATTTATTGAATCCTACAACAAAAGACTTTGGCTATTCGGCAGATGAACATATGATATTCTTTTTCAATACAAGGAATGCTTATGCTTATCGTTATTCTGATAATTTATTTCTGCATAAAGATTTTCAATCACCACAAGACTCTGCTCAACTCTTTAAATATGGAAGTGCTTACCTCCAGGTTTTGTATCAGCAGTATTTAAATTATTGATGAAATAGAATGGCTGTTATTTTAAAACAGTAATTGTTCCTGAGGTAACGTGGAATTTATAATTAACATCTACGGTAGAAATTTTATAATACACCACTTCATTTGATGTCCATCCATTTCCATCCGGCAATTGCCCGTCCCAGCCTTTTTTCATATCATCAGATTCAAAAATAATATTCCCGCCTCGATCTAATATAGTTAAAAAATAATCTTTTACTCCTCTGCCAATTGGTTTGAAAACATCATTTAAACCATCATTATTTGGAGTAAAAGAATTTGGTACGAACAATTTAAATACATCATCTACCCTCACCCATTTATTCATAGTATCACGACATCCTGCAACGTTTCTAACTATTAAACTCACTAAGTAATTTCCGGTATCTTTAAATGTAATTGAAGGATACATTGATGAAGAAGTAATTCCGCTAGTTCCAAAAGTCCAACTGTGTTTAAGCGTATCTGCCGAAAGACTAATAAAATTTATTGTTGGATTGATGATATCAGTTTCAGATGTTGATGAGGTGAAATTTGCTGTAACCGCTTTCCTTAAAAATATAGAAACATTTTTTGAAATAGAATCGGCACAACCAATGGAAGAAACAATCGATAATTTTACATTAAAGTTTCCACTGTTTTTGTATTCATGGGTCACAACACTATCGTTACTTATTGCTCCATCTTTAAAATCCCATTTAAAAGATGAGCCTGCACTATATTTTGAATTACTCTTAAAATCAATTTGAGCAAACCCGCAATCTGAAAGTTGGCTGGCAATAAAATCAACTTTAGGAAAAGGTTGAGCAACAACTTTCATCGTATCGAAAGCAGATAATGAACAACCATCAGATATTTCAACAATCACTATCTTATCATTATTTGCCAACACCAATTTAAAAGAATCGGTTGAATTTATTCCGTCCCATTTGTATTTAAAATTACCTATCCCACCAGTTGAAGTTGCAGGTATTGTAATAGACCTTCCTGCACAAAGAACTGTATCCAAAGGCAATTTCACCACCAACGGTGCACGCACATCTACATTAACAAATGCACTATCAGATAGTGTTGTACAATTATCCGATAAGACAACTTTATAAGTAGTTTTTTTACGAGGAGAAATATTAAACAACGTATCACCAATTGCTCCGGTGCTCCATTTGTATTTATAGGTTGAAGCTTTTCCACCACTACCAATTGAAACAATATTTAAAGTGTTTCCATAACAAATTAATGTATCACGAACTGCAACGGTAAGTGGTGCTCTTACTTTTACTGTTACCGAATCGGTTTCAGGAATAAGCAAGCAACGGTCATTTAACAATACGGTATATTTTGTTGTGGTATCAGGATTGATTTTGATAAAATTATTTAGTCCTATTCCGTTATCCCATAAAAAAGTAACACCATCTGTATCGCCTTTTATTGGTTGTGCAAACAACACGATTGATTGTCCTTTGCAAATTGTACTATCACTTAATAACAAAATTTTTGGAGCTCTTCTAACCCTAATATTTACCTCATCACTATCCGACTTTGGCGTACATCCATCAGTTAAAATAACTTTAAATTTTCTTGAACTATCGGGAACAAAATTGATGAAAGGGAAATTTCCTATTCCATTATTCCAGGTGTATTTATAGTTTAGCGAATCTCCTCCGGATGCAATAGTGGAAAGTTTTAAAGTATCACCAAAACACAAGGTTGTATCACTGATGGTAGTAATAAACAATGGCCTTCTGACAACAACATTAATATTTGCCGTATCAGGAATATACGTACAATTATCTTTCAACAATAAATGCAAAACGGTATCTTGAATTGGATAAAACATTTTCTCATTTCCTATTGTTGATCCCCAATCAATATATCTCAACGAATCAATACCACCTGTAGTAATTGGTTTAACATCGATGCTGGATCCAAAACAAATGGTGGTATCTTTAAACGTATTAAATCTTAAAGGAGGAGAAACATAAATATTTACCGAATGCGTATCAGGTACTGAGCAATAATCTGTAACTATTAATTGATAATTTTCGGAAGCAGTGGGATGAGTGATAAAATTAAAGTTGGTAGTAATCTCGTTATCATTTATCCAATAGAAATGATAGTTGCTAGGCTTACCTCCCGTTGCCGAAGCTCTTAATAAAACTGGTCGCCCGTTACAAACTGTTGTATCCGAATTTAATAAAGAGGAAGTCATTCCTGGAATAACATTTACATGCACCGTTTCATTTACAATATCACCATTACATTTGGTAAGTGATGCGGTATAAACTGAAGCGGAATCAGGCGTTACAGTAATCTTTTTCCCATGCCATGTTTTTAATAGTGGCGAGTTTTTATCACTTTGAAACCATAAAATATTTCCGGTATCAATATCAGGAATAAATTTGGTTGACTCAAAAGTTGTTGTCCATAATGTAGCATTTCTGCCTGGAGCAACAAATGCAAGATCTCCTGCCATATTATGAATTCCCTGAGTTGCATACAAACCTGTTGTTGAATTACAACTTGCGTTTGAAGGTTTGTAAACGATATTATCCTGAATTTGATTTGAAGTTTCTAATAATTCAATTTGAAAAGTTCCTGTTAAATTATTGCAGGCAAACATTGGAACTGAAACCCATGAAACAATTAATTTTCTGTTTGGAGTAGTTCCGCTCACACCATAAAAAATTTGTCCGCCTTTTGTTGGATCCCAATCTTCCCATGGCCCAAGGATGGCATTTTTAGGAACCTCCGTATTTGTTGAAGGAATATGTATCACATTCCATGAAATTCCATTTGCAGTTCCAAAACTTATCCATCCATTTGAGCTCACATAAAACTGAGTATAGTTGGCACATAAAAACGAAAAAGTAAATCCAATATTAAACGGACCTCTCACTTCATCATCATTCATATTTGAAATTGTAACCGGACTAGCTGCCGAATCCCAAGTGTAGGGTGTTGATTGAAAAGTATAGTGTGAAGTATTTATTGCGCCTGATATATAAGCATTTAATTCAATAGATGACCCTAGGCAAATAACCGTATCGGGTGTTAGCGTTAGCTGTGCTCTAACATTCTTAAATGAAAAAAGACTAATAAATAAAAGACAAAATATAAGTCTATGCGTTCTCTGCATTTATCTGCGCGTATAAAAATTGGAAATCGAATGTAATAAAAATCCTCTTATCAACAACCAATTCGGCACATTAAAAAAAAATGTTGTTTTCAAACTATTCGAAAATTACTTTCCATTTGTATATCACATGTGTTTACATTTGAAAAACAACAGTTGAATATTTTAATCGTATAAATTCTTTTTTTCATGAACATACAATTTTTTGGAGCAGCACAAGTAGTAACAGGAAGCAAGCATCTTATCACCACACATAGAGGTAAAAAAATATTATTGGATTGTGGATTATTTCAGGGGAAACTGGAAAACCGTGACGACCTAAACAGGAATTTTGGATTCGCTCCTCACTCCATCGATTACGTTATCCTTTCTCATGCACATATCGATCATTCAGGTTTAATTCCGCGCTTGGTAAAAGAAGGTTTTAGAGGAATTATTTTTGCTACTCCTGCAACAATTTCTTTATGCGAAATCATGCTTCTCGATTCGGCACATATTCAAACTGACGATTTAAAACATGTGAATAAAAGAAGACTAAAACATAACGAAAAACCAATAGAACCTTTATACGATGCTGATGATGTTCAGAAGGCGCTCGACCTGATGGTTCCAGTGGAATACGATGAAGAATTACATATTGAAAAAGAGATTACTTTACAATTTACCGATGCCGAACATTTACTTGGAAGTGGTTTGGTAAATTTAAAAATAAAAAATAAATCGGGCGAAAAAATACACCTTACTTTTAGTGGCGATATCGGAAAATATAATGACAGCATCCTTCGCGACCCTCAACCATTTCCTCAATGCGATATTTTGTTATGCGAATCAACTTATGGCGACAGATTGCATCCAAAAATTTCAGATACTGAAGTTGATCTTTTACGTGTGGTTACAAAAACCTGTGTTGAAAATAAAGGCAAATTAATTATCCCGGCATTTAGTGTCGACAGAACTCAGGAGATTGTTTATTCATTAGATAAAATGTTTCATGCAGGAAAAATTCCCAACATAAAAGTTTTTGTTGATAGTCCGCTTTCGGTAAAAGCCACCGAAGTAATTAAAAAACATCAGGAATGTTATAACCAGGAATTTGTTGACAGCATGGCAAAAGATCCCACGCCTTTTAGTTTTAAAAATCTCACTTATATCAGCGATGTTGAACAATCAAAAGCGCTAAACAATTTCCAAGGACCATGCATTATCATCTCTGCATCGGGCATGGCCGAAGCCGGACGAATAAAACATCACCTTAAAAACAATATCGAAAATCCTAATAATACCATTTTAATTGTTGGCTATTGCACTCCCGATAGTTTGGGAGGAAGACTTAGAAACGGTGCCGATATTGTTCGTATTTTTGGTGATGAATTTAAAGTAAAAGCAAAAGTTGAAGTGATGGATTATTACAGCGCTCATGCTGATTTCGATGAAATATTCCAGTTCCTCGAATGCCAAAACAAAAAGAAGATCAAACATATTTTTTTAGTTCATGGCGAAAAAGAAGTTCAAGAACATTTTAAAACAAAATTTATCGAACATGGTTATTCATGTAAAATTGATATCCCCGCACAAGGTGAGTTGTTTGAAATTTGATGATGTGTGGATGTCACTTCGAGCGGAGTCGAGAAGCCGGATGCTAATTAAGAAACGAGATGCGAGATGTCGAGAAACGAGATGTCACTTCGAGTTTATCGAGAAGCTGGATGCTAATTAAGAAACGAGATGCGAGATGTCGAGAAACGAGATGTCACTTCGAGTTTATCGAGAAGCCGAATGCTAATTAAGAAACGAGATGCGAGATGTCG
>CAIUEQ010000364.1 GCA_903898215.1 uncultured Bacteroidota bacterium
AGAAAGGAAACTTACCGAATCGGAACCGTTACACATCATGTATCCGTTGTTAACTTGAAGATAATTATGTCTGCAAATGGTATCCCATCCAAGAGCATTTCCTGCAGCCAAACAAACATCAAATATTCCACCATCAAAGGCATATAAATAAGGATTTTGAACAGAATCGGTAGCATACCAAGAATTTGCTATAGGATAACCTGCAAAAGTATTCACACCATAATATGAAGGATTTAAAAACCATCTCCATGAGGTAGGTCCATTCGAACTCAAATCATAATAATTTAGTTGATCTGTAAAACCAACAGAACGGTTCAAGCTAAAAAAGCTTGCAGTAGGCTTACGCGAAGGAGGAGCACAAACTACTATTTTTGTAATGCTATCAACTCCATAATTATTAGAACATTTTAACTTTACTTTATAATATCCAACCTGAGTAAATTTCCAACTAAAATTTGAATTAACAGTGTCGATGTAACAGGTATTCCAACGAGTTGCACAGATTCGTGGATTTGTAGGTGGAGGAGTAAATGCAGAATAAGTTCCATTTAAAGTACTGCTGTAACCAATAATATCCCAATAATTATTTTTAGAATTATTACTAGTATTTACAAAAATGTAAGGATTATTTATCCAAGCCGTATCAAAGTTTATATTGTATGCAAAACCTGCTAAAGGAGGAATAGTAGCACCCGGACTTGAAGGGATATAATCAAATCTCATATTCGGTCTGGTAGAATAGCTTGTAGGTGTTATCCCTACCGGACACATTGTGCCAGTTACTCCATCGCTCCATGCTTGAATTACGGAAACAAAAGAAGTTGTTGAGCTATTAACTGATAAACTGTAGGTGTAATTGCTATTTCCATTATCATGACATACATCTACCAAAAGGTTGGAAGTTCCATCCCAAATAAATGTTGTAGCAAAAGGATGATTCACCCAACCAGTAGCAGAAGGGGTGAAACTAACTGGCCCAAAAACTGTGGTCAATCCAGTATTATCCCAAGCTGAAGTTAATGCTGACGCAGTTGTGTTTTTTAATTTTATCTGAAAATTTTGATGAGTACCAGCACCATTAGTTGCAGTTACACTAAAAGAAAGACTAGTTAGTGTGGTAGCTCCAGTTAAACCAAGACCAGAAAGTTCGCTTGCTAAAATTAGCATTTGAGAGCGTGACTGAGAATACCAAGCCCCGTATGGAGTTGGGTAACTAGTACTTGAATTTGTTGTTGTGCCTGTTCCAATTGTAATTGTTTGGGCATTAACTTGTAAAGTAAAAAAAGAAAGGAGAATACTCAATGCAAGTAATCCGATTTGATGTATATGTTTTTTCATAATTATAATTTATTTATTCAAGAAAAAGAAAGTCGAAAGTACGTTTTGTTCCACGATAAACAAACTTAAAAAAAACTTAATTAGGGTTTTGAATAAGAGGTGTTAACAATTAAAGAAGAATCCGTTAATGTTTTTAGAAACAGGATCAATTCTCGTTTTTCTTGGGAAGAAAGATTGAGACCTGTGGGATGAGGGTTTTTAGTAATAAATCCATCAACATTTGAACCCTGATATGCTTGGGCATCGTAAAAATCAACTACCTGCTCAAGTGTGGAAAATCTTCCATCGTGCATATAGGGTGCAGTAAAAACAAGGTTGCGAATAGATGGTGTTTTTAACTTCCCCAAATCGCCATTATTTTTTGTGATACGTGCGAGCCCAGAGTCGGTAAATATTTTCTGCAACCCATTATTGTGAAAACTGAAATCTAATCCAAAATCAGTTTCCAAAGGTGATGAAGGAGGAGCCAAAGTATGACAATGCCAACAATCACCTTTTTCACTCGTAAATGTAATAAATCCGTTCATTTCTTCAGGAGAAAAATTGGAAAAATTGATCAATCGTCCTTGGTCAAATTTTGTGTTTCCCGAAATGATCGTTCGTTCAAATTGTGATATGGCAAATGCTAATAATTGAGAAGTGATCGAGTCAGTTCCAAAGGCTTTTTTAAATAAAGTAGGATATTCTGATTTTAACTTCAATTTAGTCAAAACATTTGGCAAGGTCTCACTCATTTCAATAGGATTTGTGATTGGCCCAAATACTTGCGACTCTAAATCAGATGCTCCTCCATCCCAAAAGAACTGATGCGTTAAAACTCCATAATTTGTAAACCATCCTAAATTAAAAATTGGAGGTGCATTTCGTTTTCCTACTTCACCATGCAAACCAGAACTGAATTGTTTTGTGCTATCGGTAAAAGAAAAATTGATATTATGGCAAGTAGCACAACTCATCGTGTTGTTTTGTGATAATATTGGATCGTAAAAAAGTTTACGTCCCAATGCAATTCCTTCAACTGTTAATGGATTATTTGCAGGACTCAGGATTGGAACCTTCGACCAAAAAAAAGGATAATTGATGCTATAGGGAGTTGCTGAAAAAGGTACTGCAACAGTTACAGGCAGAGAAGTATTATCCTTTCTGCATTGAACAAAAAAAGTTGCTAAAAACAATAATATAAAAAACTTTACTTTCATTGTATAGATAAGATACTCATCATATCTTTTGAATTTTGTACAAGTTTTGAAATGCCTTTTGATGTAGTTGAATGAATATCTTTATCATCCACTTTTAAATTATAACTGTATGGATTTTGAAACAATTCTTTGATATCCATTTTAATATTGATTGTGCGAGAATCTGCTAACGAAAAGTTTGCAGGAAACTCATAACTCATGATATTTTCATCACCTCCTAAATCCAATGAAAAAGAGGTATTTGTTGCACCGAAATTCCCTTTCAATCTGTAAAAAACATAACCCGTATTCCAAAACCAACACATGCCCATGCTCGGATCAAGTGCACCTGTTTGACCTACTGTATGATTGTGTAAACTATCAACTCCAATAACAAAACTCAATGTTTTATAATCACCTTGCGGAACATTATTAATGGTTATTGTTGTTGAATCCGGATTTTGAGAATCGATATCGTAGTGCACTAAAAAAAAGTTTCCGGGAGAATAAATTGTATTATCTGTTTTCGTCAATTTTATATTCGAAAAATAATAAGCAAACTGTGATTGAATTCTAATCGTATCATTTGCAGTTAGATAACTTTCAGAAAATTGTAAAGGATTATTCCCAAAAACATGTGATATATTAAACGTAATAGTACCTGTTGAAACATTTCCTGGTTGAGCTGTTTGATCTTTTTTGCATCCAAAAAAAATCAGAAAGAAAAAAAACAAAACCGTAAAAAATAGTTGACTATTTTTTTTAATTATTCTCATGGATATGAATCAGAATGGTTAGAAATTCTATTCAAACATAAGATTTACAATTCTTAAATTTTTCATAAAATTGTTGGTAAAATCAAGTTTACTAATATGAAGCATATTATGGATTTGATAGAACTGTCATTCAAAACTTGTTTAGGAATATTAGAGATGCTGAAACAAGTTCAGCATGACGACAAATAATTTTCCAAACTCCTATTTCTTTACTTTCTTTTATAAATTGGCACATTACTACAAGCTTCTCCAAACATCAAACTTTTAACATGAGGCAAAAGTTTATGAGTGATTTCTACATATGCACTAACAGGAATTGGAATAACTCCACATCCTTTAATTATTACCCGAACATCGTTGTAATCTTGTGCATTTATTTTTTGGAATGCGTCAGTAAATAAAACCGTTTCAAGAGTTTGCATATCACCAAAAATATAACGGTGTGCAAAAGGCTCAATACTAACAGCTAAAAGCATATATGCCCAAGTTGGAATGATGGCATCTGCAGAACAAGTGAAAGCAATATTTTTATTTTGATATTGTCTCCAATTATGCGTTTTTACAAATTCTCTGAAATCTTTTTCACGTAAAATCATTCCTCTATAAAGCTGATGTTCTATATCAAATAAAACGCGCTCACCTTGATGATAAAACTCTTCCAAATCAATGGTAATTAAACCACTTTCGGCAATTTTATTTTCTATCGGTTTGATATCGTTGGTAGGTTCCATTTAAGATTGAACAAAGTTTATTGACTTTTGATTTTTTTTGCTCTCGCGGATTTCGCTGATTCTCGCAGAAATAATTTTTGCTTATTGTTTGATTAATTTTTCTCTCGCTGATTTCGCGGATTCTCGCAGAAAATATATTTAAAAAATCTGCGCTTATCTGCGAAATCTGCGTGAAATTATTTACCCCAAAAATTTCTTCCAGTTAATTTCTTCTGCCAAAATTTCTTTGATTTTGGAAATTGGAATTCGCTCTTGTTTCATCGTATCACGGTAACGAATGGTTACTGTTTGGTCTACCAACGTATCATGGTCAACAGTAATACAATATGGCGTTCCGATAGCATCTTGCCTGCGGTAACGTTTTCCAATTGCATCCTTTTCTTCATAAAAACAATTGTACTCAAATTTCAATTCGTTAATTATTTTTTCTGCAACTTCAGGCAAACCATCTTTTTTTGTTAATGGAAATATTGCCACTTTAACTGGAGCTAAAATTGCAGGAAGTTTTAACACAGTGCGCATTTCTTTTTTACCTGCTTGCCGCTCAAGCCTTGGAGCAGCAGGCAAGTCCCCTTCTCCTACCTCCTCTTCAATAAAACTTGCACATAATGTTGCCAAAAATAAACGATCCAAACCGATTGAAGTTTCAACAACATAAGGAATATAATTTCCAAAAGGTTTGCCTGTAGATTCATCTACTTCGCTATCGAAATATTGTATTTTTTTTCCTGAAAATTCTTGGTGATTTTTTAAATCAAAATCGGTACGAGAATGAATGCCTTCCATTTCTTTAAAACCAAATGGATAATCAAATTCAATATCCACGGCAGCATCAGCATAATGAGCTAATTTCACATGATCATGAAAACGATATTTCTCTGTTCCAAATCCTAATTTATGATGCCATTTGATACGTGTTTCTTTCCAATGTTCGTACCATTGTTTTTGTGTGCCCGGACGAATAAAAAATTGCATTTCCATTTGTTCAAATTCACGCATGCGCATGATAAATTGGCGGGCAATAATTTCGTTGCGAAAAGCTTTTCCGGTTTGTGCAATTCCAAAAGGAATTTTCATTCTTCCTGATTTTTGCACGTTCAAAAAATTGACAAAAATTCCTTGAGCAGTTTCGGGACGTAAATAAATTTTATCTGAATCTTCAGCCATCGCTCCCATTTCGGTAGAGAACATGAGATTGAACTGACGAACATCTGTCCAGTTGCGGGTTCCACTCATCGGACAAACAATTTCGTGTAATTCAATTAAATTTTTGAGATGAGCTAAATCATTATCAAGCAATGCCTGATCTAAAGACTTTTGTAATTCTTCAGCTTTGTTTGTCTTGCCATCTTTTTCATAGCGCGCAATTTTATCTTCAAGTAATTGATCGGCACGGTAGCGTTTTTTCGAATCTTTATTATCAATCATCGGATCGCTGAAACCATCAATATGTCCGCTGGCTTTCCACACTTTAGGATGCATAAAAATTGCAGCATCCAATCCCACAATATTTTCATTCATTTGCACCATTGATTTCCACCAATACGTGCGCAAATTATTTTTCAGTTCCACACCATTCTGACCATAATCATACACGGCACCAAGTCCGTCATAAATTTCGCTCGATGGAAAAACAAATCCATACTCTTTACAATGCGAAACAACTTTTTTGAAAACTTCTTCACTCATGGTCGCAAAATAAAGCCTATTAAGTGTATTTGAAAATTAAACATTAAACTTTTTAAAATGATTTAACGCACTTGGATAACAAGTTTCAATCTCTCATTAATTCTCACTAATTTGGCACACTTAATAAATCGCTGCATTGCTATACGTTTATACCATACAAAAAACTGAACGGTTAAAATATATTCTCGATGAACTGCTTGGCAGGCGGATGGGTTTTGATTTCTTATTAACAGATGATTTAAACGAATTCAAAATATTAGATGGTGCAAAAATAAATTATAGTGAAACAGTTTTTGAAGATGCCATCAATATCAAACCACACTTTTTGCTTTTTGAAGATAATATCAGAAATCAAAATATTGAAGTAAAGAGTAATACTGAATGGAACAAAATATTTTTTGAAAGCCAATCTGAAATACCATTTGATATTTTTGCAGCTTCGTTTTATTTACTTTCGAGATATGAAGAAAAACTGCCTTATGAAAGTGATGAACACGGAAGATATAAAGCTGAACAAAGCTTGGCAGTTAAAAATAATTTTATTGAAATTCCACTTATAGATATTTGGGCTAAACACTTTAAAGAAATAATTCTTACAAAATTTCCTCAAACAAAGTTCAGAGAAAATCATTTTAAATTTACCTCAACAATTGATATTGATTTTGCTTATAAATACAGAGGAATTGGTTTGATGAAACAAACTTTAAAGTTTTGGAAATCATTGCTGCAAGCACGTTTCAAAGATTGCTTTGAACAACTAAACTTTAAGAATGACCCATATGACACTTACGGTTTTATTCAAAAGGTCTCAACCAATAACCAATCAACATTGCTCTATTTTTTGTTGATGAGAACAGGAACTGAATTTGATAAAAATATTTCTCCAAAAAGTGTTGAGATGAAAAATCTTGTTATAAAATTATCAGAGAAAAATGAAATCGGATTACATCCATCCTATTTTTCTGATGATGAAAAAAAGTTGAAAGAAGAAAAATTATTACTCGAAAAGATTTCAAATAAAAAGATTTCAATTACTCGTCAGCACTTTTTAAAATTCAATTTACCTCATACTTATCGAAAATTAATTACGCAAGGATTTACTGATGATTATTCGATGGCATACAGCGCTATTTGTGGATTCAGGGCATCAACATCATTTCCGTTTTATTTCTTTGATTTAGAAAAAAATGAAACAACAAATCTTACCATTCATCCAACAACTGCGATGGATGTAACACTAAAAAATTATCAAAAACTTTCACCTGAACAAGCAATTTCAAAAATAGAATTTCTTATCAACGAAGTAAAAAAAGTTGACGGAATATTTATCAGTTTGTGGCATAATTCAAATTTGTGTTTGAACGATGAATGGAAAGAATGGAGAATTGTTTTTGAAAAAATGCATGCATTAACCTCTAAAAAAACAAATTAATTTGATCAACTATATAACCCATCAGCAAATTGATAAAGCAAAATGGAATGAATGTATTGAGCATTCTCTGAACCCGTTAATCTATGGATTTTCGTGGTACTTAGATGAGGCTGCACCAAATTGGGATGCTTTGGTTTTGGATGATTACGAAGCCGTTTTCCCTCTTACTCATGCTAGAAAATATTTTATCAATTATTTATACCAGCCATTATTTACACAGCAACTCGGTTTGTTTTATAAAAATTTAATCGGAGCCGAAGAACTAGAAAGTTTTATCAACTCTATTCCTAAGAAATTCCGATTTGTTGATATTGCACTTAACGAATCAAATCATTTTGAAACAGAAAGAGTTGATTTAATAAAAAGAAAAAACTATGTGCTTGATCTAGAAAAAAATTATCCCAAATTATCAAAAAATTTTACTGACCATACTTTAAGAAATATCAAAAAATCGAAGAAAAATTCTCTTAAAATAATTCCACAAAATTATACTGATACCATACAATTATATATTGGTCAAAAATCGGAACAAACTTTAAAAGTTACTTTAGAAGATTACTCCCGTTTTTCAAAAATTGGGGCCGCAATTCAAAAGAATGCACAAATCAATTGTTTAGGCATAATAAATGAGAAAAACGAAATAATTGCATCAGCAATATTTTCAATTAGTAATAACCGAATCACTTACCAGATGGGCGTTTCGACAAAAGAAGGACGTGAAAAAAGAGCCATGTATTTTATATTCGATTATATCATTGAACAGTATAGCGAACAAAAATATTTATTAGATTTTGAAGGATCCGACATTTCTGGAATAGCACAATTTTTTAAAGGTTTTGGTGCAACAAAAAGTATCTACTACAAACTGAGAATTAACAACTTGCCGTGGTATGTTAAATGGCTTAAGAATTAAGAATATTCATCTTATAATCAGACTGACGACAAATCCGCCTGACCGATTATAATTATTTAACACAACTACACACTTATTTCAAAAGTAATCTTCCATATTGCAAGTGAAAAAATATTGAAATGAAATTTGCTGCTATAGATATCGGATCAAATGCCGTGCGACTTCAAATCGCCAGATTAAATGATGGAACCGGAATTGAACCATACAAACGTGTGGAGTTTATTCGTATTCCAATCCGTTTGGGTGATGATGCTTTTAAAGAGAAAAAAATTGGAAAAGAAAAACGCCAGATATTTTACAAAGCTATGGAAGCTTTTAAATTATTAATGGAAGCTTATGGCGTGGAACATTACATGGCATGCGCAACTTCGGCTATGCGTGAAGCAAAAAATGGAGAAAAAATTGCAGATAAAGTTGAAAAAAATACTGGACTAAAAATAGATATTATTGATGGAAAACGAGAGTCGCAATTGATCTTAAAATCTATCCAACATTTTTTTAAACCTGATAAAAATTATTTAACAATTGATGTCGGTGGTGGAAGTACTGAGATGACCGTAATAAAAAATTGTAAAGCTTATGATTCCATTTCTTTTGATGTTGGAACAGTTCGTTTTTTGGATAACGGAATCAATAAAAAAACCTGGAAAGAACTGGAAGAGTATGTTAAAAATCACGTTTCCGATGTTCAACATACCAATGCAATTGCAACAAGCGGCACGATAAATAAAATTGCATCTATCATAAATCCTACATCAAAAGAACTTGCTATTACCACTCAACAACTTGATGAATTTTATAAAAATATCAAGCGAATGAGTTTAAATGAGCGGATAGAATTTTACAAACTCAATCCTGACAGAGCAGATGTAATTGAGCCTTCGGCTGATATTTATTTGAAAATTTTAAAGTGGGCTGATATCCAGCAAATGTATGCCCCAAGCGCTGGATTGAAAGATGGCATTTTACATGAGTTATTAGAAAAAATTGGGGTCAGAACAGCCAGTTAAACATGGTAATTAACTTATTGCCGAATAGGGTATAAATTGAATACAGAATTAAATTCCATCCTAGAAAAGAGAAAAACATCATTCGCTTTATTTTCCATTTGTTATGCTCAAAAGTAGCAGCAATAATTACCCCAATTGGAACTGTTAAAATTGTTGGAGTTAAAATCACCACACCAACCAATTCGTATTTTTTTATTAGCTTAACAAAAAACCTTCTTCTTTTACTAATCTTAATTCCTACTATTGGTTTTGCCGGATAATATTTCCGTTTTAAACGAACAACAAAATCCCAAACATAAAGATAAAAGATAACACCCAACATTCCTCCAACAACATTATAGACAAGGGTCTCAACAAAACTAAAACCTGATAACAGTGCTGTAATAAATCCGAACACAAACTTAAATGAAGACCAAAGTAAAACGACTAAAACTTTTAAAATATATTCAATCATGGAAGTGTAAATTTAATAAATTTTGACACACTTAGTTGAATTAATTCAAAAATAAAAAGGATACTAAATTTTAAAATATTGAAATAATACTACTTCTTTTTTAATGCGATTGCATTTCTCACACTGCCAAATTTTTTCAATAAACTGTCTGCAGATTTTTCATTGATTTTCAATTCATCCATGATCATTTTTGTACCACGTTTGATGAGTTTATTATTGCTGAGTTGCATGTCCACCATTTTATTTCCTTTCACTTTTCCAAGTTTGATCATCAAAGAAGTGGAAATCATATTTAACACTAATTTTTGTGCAGTACCTGATTTCATGCGAGTGCTGCCTGTAACAAACTCGGGACCAACAATTACTTCAATTGGAAATTCTGCTTCATTTGCAACACGTGAATTTATATTACAAACGATACATCCCGTTAAAATATTTTTTTTTCGGGATTCTTTTAAAGCTTCGGCAACATAAGGTGTAGAACCTGATGCAGCAATTCCTAATACAATATCTTTTGATGAAATTTTATGTTGCAGCAAATCTTTCCATCCTTGTTTTTCATCATCTTCGGCAAACTCTACAGCTTTCCTGATTGCAGCATCTCCACCGGCAATCAAACCAATTACCAAACCATGAGGCACGCCAAAAGTTGGAGGACATTCACTAGCATCAACAATACCTAAACGACCACTGGTGCCGGCTCCAATATAAAATAACCGTCCACCATTTTTCATTTTTTCAAGTGCAGCATCCACAAATTTTTGAATTTTTGGCAATACTTTTTTTATGGCAAGAGGAACCGTTTGATCTTCGGAATTGATATTTGAAAGCAATTGTTTGGTGCTCATCTTTTCGAGATGATCATATTTTGAATTTGACTCTGTAGTTTTTTGAATAGCTTTTTTTGCCATTATTTATATTTTTTATTAAATCTATGTAATATAGAATTACTCTTAGCGCTCTTTGCGTTTTTGTTTCTTAGCGTTCTTTGCATTTATTTTTTTTACCGCAATGGTCGCAAAGTTCGCAATGTGAGTTTCATAAAACTATCAAGTTTAGAAATTTATTTCAAAGCAATACTCAACTCATCCAACTGCTTTTTATCAATAGAACTTGGCGCATCAATCATCACATCTCTGCCAGAATTATTTTTGGGGAAAGCGATAAAATCACGAATAGAATTTTCGCCACCAAACAACGAACATAACCTGTCGAAACCAAAGGCAACACCTGCATGCGGTGGTGCTCCAAATTCAAAAGCATTCATTAAAAATCCAAATTGATTTTGTGCTTCTTCATCGGTAAATCCAAGAACAGAAAACATTTTTTTCTGCAAGTCTTTGTTGAAAATTCTTACCGAACCTCCACCAACTTCCACTCCATTTATTACCATATCGTAAGCATTTGCTCTCACTGCACCAAGGTTAGTTTCCAATAAAGAAACATCCTCAGGTTTTGGAGAAGTGAATGGATGATGCATGGCAAAATATCTATTTTCTTCTTCATTAAATTCGAGTAATGGAAAATCTAAAACCCATAAACACGAAAATTTATTTTGTTCACGAAACCCTAAACGAGTTCCCATTTCCAAACGCAATTCACTTAAAGCTTTGCGGGTTTTATCAGCATTTCCTGCTAAAATCAAAATCAAGTCTCCGGGTTTTGCATCAAATTTATCTTGCCATTTTTTTAATGCATCAGCATCGTAAAATTTATCAACGGACGATTTAATTGTTCCATCTAAATTAACTTTTGCATATACCAAACCTGTAGCACCAATTTGTGGTTTTTTTACAAACTCTGTTAATTCATCCAATTGTTTTCTGGTGTATTCGCTACATCCTTTTGCATTAATACCAACAACCAATTCGGCATCATCAAATACTTTGAAACCTTTGTTTTTCAACACATCATTCAATTCTACAAATTTCATTTCAAAACGTGTATCAGGTTTATCGCAACCATAATATTTCATCGCATCTGCGTATGTCATGCGTGGCATATTTTCGATGTCGATTCCTTTAATAGTTGCGAACAAATGCTTCACCAAACCTTCAAACATATTTAATATATCTTCCTGTTCCACAAAACTCATTTCACAATCAATTTGTGTAAACTCGGGTTGGCGATCAGCACGTAAATCTTCATCTCTAAAACATTTTACAATTTGATAGTAGCGATCAAAACCACTCACCATTAAAAGTTGTTTAAATGTTTGTGGAGATTGTGGTAATGCATAAAACTCACCCGGATTCATCCTTGATGGAACCACAAAATCTCTTGCTCCTTCGGGTGTTGATTTAATTAGCACCGGAGTTTCCACTTCAATAAATTCTTTCGAATCTAAATATGAACGCGTTTGTTGCGCCATTTTATGACGAAGCTGAAGATTCTTTCTCACTGTATTTCTACGCAAATCGAGGTAACGATATTTCATGCGCAATTCATCACCACCATCTGTTTCATCCTCAATAGTAAATGGAGGTGTGAGTGAGGTATTTAATATTTTTATTTCGGAGCAAACAATTTCGATTTCTCCTGTTTCGATTTTGATATTTTTACTGCTTCGTTCGCGCACAACACCAACAATTTGAAGCACAAACTCACGTCCGATTTTTCTGGCTTGATCACAAAGAATTGGATTTTCTTCCATGTTAAATGCAAGTTGTGTGATGCCATATCTATCTCGCAAATCAATAAATGTCATTCCTCCCAAATCGCGCGAGCGTTGAGCCCAACCGCATAAGGTAATATGATTTCCAATATCGGTAATTCTAAGTTCTCCGCAAGTATGTGTTCGTAGCATAAAAATATTTTGTATAAGATAGAAGTTTTGCGAAAATATAAATTAATGCAAACTTCAGACTAAAAATGGCGTGCAAAATACGAAATATTGATCTGTTTATATCATTCGATAAGTATTCAAAAATTTGAACTTAAATAAAAATGAAAGTTGAAGATTAAAGTACACAATCTTATTCTCGTTAAACTTCCATTCGTCACCTATGAGTGTTGGCTTAATTTTAAAGCAACTAAAACAAATTAAAATTCATCAATATAATTGCTATTCCGTAGCTTTCTATTATATTTACTCATCGAAAGAATCCAACAAAATGAATATACGTTTTACATATTTAACAATAATACTTTTATCCCTATCACTATTTTCAAAAGCTAGTTCAGGAAATGACATGTTATCATCTCCAGTAAACAAGGCAAAAGGATTTATTGAAAACAAGGGTCAAATCATCGATCAAAATAATTTACCCAATAGGGATGTTGCCTATATTTGGAATGGACCGGGATTAAATGTTCAACTAAGAAAAACCGGTTTTAGTTATGATGTTTTTAAAACTGTTTCTACATCAAAAAATCAACTTGAAATAGATAATACCCTATCGAATAACAAAACACAAAATGAGCTTTCTTATTATGTTCACCGCATTGATTTTGAATTTGAAAATGCAAACGATCACATTATAACAGTAAGTGAAAACCCATTTTCAGACCCTATAAATTATTTCACAACAGCCACTTCATCAAATGACTATGCTACAGTCAATCATTTTGCGAATGTGATTTATAAAAATGTTTGGAATGGCATTGATGTAGAGTTCATGTTGATTAACAATAAACCAAAATATAATTTTATTGTTCACGAAAATGCCAAACTTTCCGATATCAAATTGAAGATTATTGGTGCAGATAAAATCACAGAAAACAATGGTGAACTTATCATCAAAAATTCCATTAATGACATCACAGAATCGGTGCCTTATAGTTTTTATTCATTCAGGGGAAATAAACAAAATATTAAAATTTCATTCAAACAAAATGCAAATAATATTTACACGCTTGCTACAGAAGAAGTAATTCCATCTGGAAGCATATTAACCATCGATCCAATTCCTGATATTATCTGGTCGACCTATTACGGAGGTACAAGTGATGAAGTTCCTTATTCCATTTGTGCTGATGGCAGCGGAAACATGACTACAACAGGCATTACAACTTCGTCTGGAAATATCGCCACCAGTGGTGCCAATCAAACATCTTATGCAGGAAATACAGATATTTTTATTGCGAAATTTAACACCTCAGGACAAATAATTTGGAGCACTTATTATGGATCGACCGGGGATGACGAAGCTTTTGGAATTACATCAGATGGAGGCAATAACAATATCATTATTGGTTTTACCAACTCTACGTCTGGGTTAAGCACATCAGGTGCTTTATACCAAGGTGCTTATGGCGGAGGTGCATCTGATGCAATTATGGCAAAATTCAATTCATCAGGAGTAATCCAATGGGCATCTTATTTTGGAGGAACAAACTCCGACTATGGATATGCTATTGTAAGTGATACAAATAATAATATCATTATTTCCGGATTCACAAGTTCAACTACAACTATAGCAACTAGTGGTTCATATCAAACTACTAATGCCGGAGCTCAAGATGGGTTTATTGCAAAGTTTACACCAGCAGGTGCGAAATCATGGGGAACTTATTACGGAGGAAATCAGCAAGATAATTTTAAAGCAATTTGTGTTGATTCCTTATGCAATATTTATGTTGCGGGTGTAACATATTCGTCATCAGGAATTGCAACTTCAGGCACCTATAAAACCAATATAAGTAGTGGTGGAGATGGCTTTATTGTTAAATTAAATTCAGCGGGACAGAGACAATGGGCAACTTATTACGGAGGTTCAGGGACAGATTTTGTTTGGGGAATAAAATGTGACAAGTTGGGGAATATCATTTTTTGCGGGAACACAAATTCGGCTTCTGGAATTTCCACAGCAGGAGCAAATCAAATAAATTATGGTGGAGGATATGACGCTTTTCTTGCAAAACTAACACCTTCCTGCTCGCTCTATTGGGGAACTTATTATGGAGGAAGTCAGCAAGACGCTGCCACAGCAATAACACTCGACAACACTAACAATATTTACATTACTGGAAACACTAGTTCCTCTAGTGGCATCTCAAATAGTTTATCAAACCAATTTTATTTTGGAGGAGGTTCGGATGATGGTTTTATTGCAAAGTTTGATACTTCAGGAGTAAACTTATTCTCTTCATACTATGGCGGAAACTTAACAGATCTGGGAAAAGGGATTGCCTTTGATGGCATATCAAATATTGTTATTACAGGACAAACAAATTCTACATCAGGAATTGCAACTTCAGGAACCTATCAAACTTCACTATCTGGAAGCTATGATGCATTTCTTACAAAATTTAGTATTTGCCCTTCAGTTTCTGCAATTACACTTTCAAGCAATTCACCGGTTTGTTCAGGAGCAGATTTGATTTTAACTTCATCAAATGCTACAAGTTTTAATTGGACAGGTCCAAATGGATTTATTAGTTCTTTGCAATCACCTACAATTATTAGTGCAACAGCAATAAATTCCGGAAGTTACACTTTGGTTGCCGGACTAGCTGGATGCTTTGTCTCCAAACAAATCACACCATTAATTTTAACAGTTTCAAAACCGGTCGCTGGGTTTTCTCAGAATTTTTTGAGCACCTGTTTATCTGGAAATTCTTTTGTATTTAATGATACTTCTCAAGTGTCTTTGGGAACCTTAACACGACTATGGAGTTTTAACAATGGTGATACTTCTACCAGCAGTAACTTTAGTAAATCCTTCGATACTGTGGGAACATATATTGTAAAACTATATGTTACCTCAGGTGGTAATTGTAAAGATTCTATTTCTAAAACAATTACCGTACTACCTTCTACATCAATTGGATTTACTATTGATGATACTCTTCAATGTTTAACTGGTAATACTTTCAGATTACGTGATACTTCTTCATATTCAGCCGGAACCTATACTAATAAATGGAAATTGGGAGATGGACAGATTGTTTTATCTAAACCGCAGTTAACAAAAATATATACTACTCCAAATAATTACGTTATAAAATTAATCACTACTAATAGTAATGGATGTATTGATTCGGTTCAGAAAAATGTATATGTAAATGCTAGTCCAAAAGTTGGATATACCCAAAACTCTTTTGCTCAATGCTGGGCTGGAAATCGGTTCACATTAGTCGACACTTCAACAATATCCACAGGTATTTTGACGCGAGTTTGGAAATGGAGCAATGGAGATTCTTCAGATTTTTTAAACTACCAAAAATCATTTTCTGCAGCAGGAATATATACCCTTAAATTAATTGAAACATCCAATCTGAATTGTTCAGATTCTGTTACAAAAACTTTCACTGTATACCCACAAAACACTACCGGATTTGTGACCAATAGCAGCAATCAATGTTTTTCAGGCAATCACTATCTTTTCACTGATACATCTACAAGCACCGGCTATACAAGGTTATGGGATTTGGGCGATGGCACAACTTCTGATTCCGCAATCGTAAATAAATCTTATGTTTCGGTTGGCACTTATGTGATAAAACTTCATACTATAACTACAAGTAGTGGTTGTATAGATTCGGCACAACAAATCATTTCAGTAAATCCATTTGTTCAACCAATAGTAGGCTTTTCTCAAAACACTTTCGCTCATTGTTTAACAGGAAACTCTTTTACTCTTCACGATTCATCAAGCATTCCTTCAGGTACTATTTCTCGTATTTGGAAATTTAGTGATGGTGATACTTCAACCGCAAACGACATCTCAAAAAGTTTTAATAATCCCGGAACGTTTACAATTAAACTAGTTCAAATTTCAAATAATAATTGTAATGATTCTATTTCAAAAACTGTTACCGTTTACCCTCAAACAACTATAGGATTTAGTAATAATAATTTGAGTCAGTGTTTTTATGGAAATAATTTTTTAATAACAGACACTTCTTCAATTTCATCCGGTACCTATTCGCGTTTATGGCGTTTGGGTGATGCCACAACTTCAACATCGGCAACATTAAATAAATCATATTTATCAGATGGTTCTTACAATTTAAAATTAATAACTACATCAAATAATGGTTGCATTGATTCTATTCAAAAACCAATAACTGTAAAAGCACAACCTCGAAGCGGATATACACAAAACACTTTTGCTCATTGCTTAACAGGGAATGTTTTTTCACTTCAAGATACTTCTACTGTAACCTCAGGATTATTTCAAGTTAATTGGTTATTCAGTGATGGAGATACTTCCTCATTAAGTTCGTTCAATAAAACATTTCTAACAGCCGGAACTTTTACATCAAAATTAATTACTACCTCAACAAGTGGTTGTAAGGATTCGGCAATAAAAACTTTTACTGTTTATCCTCAAACCGCAATAGGATTTAACACCAATAACTTAAGTCAATGTTTTTATGGAAATAATTTCTTATTAACAGATACTTCTACAATTTCATCTGGCTCATATACGCGTTTATGGACTTTAGGAGATGGTACAAATTCTACTTCAACATCGCTTAATAAATCATACTTATCTGATGGCACTTACAATATAAAATTGTTAGCAACATCAAACAATGGATGTATTGATTCTATTCAAAAAACAATAATAGTAAAAGCACAACCTCGAAGTGGTTTTACGCAAAACACTTTTGCTCATTGTTTGACTGGAAATGTTTTTTCAGTTCAGGATACTTCAACTGTAACCTCAGGATTATTTCAAGTTAATTGGTTGTTTAGCGATGGAGATACTTCAACATTAAGCTCGTTTAATAAAACTTTCTTAACTGCGGGAACATTTACATCGAAATTAGTTGCAACTTCAACCAGCGGATGTAAAGACTCGACTATAAAAACTTTTATAGTTTACCCA
This sequence comes from uncultured Bacteroidota bacterium, assembly GCA_903898215.1. Taxonomy (GTDB): domain Bacteria; phylum Bacteroidota; class Bacteroidia; order UKL13-3; family UKL13-3; genus CAIUEQ01. The sequence goes on from CAIUEQ010000364.1 coordinate 17,300, forward strand.
CAAACAGCCATTGGATTCAGCATCAATAATGCAAATCAATGTTATTCTGGAAACAACTTTATATTGATAGATACTTCATCCGTTTCGGGAGGCTCATTTAACAGATTATGGAATTTAGGAGATAACACCTCTTCAACAAGTATTGTGATCAATAAATCGTATTCAAATGACAGCATTTATCTAATCAAATTAGCTACTATTACCAATAACGGATGTACCGATTCGATTCAAAAAAATGTATCTGTCTTTGCACAACCTAAAGCCGGATTTACAGAAAATTCTTTTGCCCAATGTTTAAACGGAAATAGTTTTACCTTTTTTGATACATCAAGTATTTCATCAGGTTCATTATTACACTTATGGAGTTATAGTGATGGAGATACATCAACGAGTTTAGTCGCAAATAAAAGTTTTCCTTCATCAGGAACTTATACCATTAAACTCATTGAAGCATCAGATCACAATTGTTTGGATTCGACAGTAAAAAATGTACAAATCTACCCTCAAACAAATAATGGATTTAACGTAAATAAAATTAGTCAATGCCTTAATTCAAATAATTTTATTTTCACAGATACATCAAATATTTCTTCTGGATCATACACACGAATTTGGGACTTGGGTGATGGCTCGTTAAATTCAACATCAAGCACAAACAAAACTTATTCGAGTGTAGGCACTTACCCTATCGGTCTTAAGACCATCACTAATTATGGTTGTATAGATTCAGCTAAATTAAATATAGTTGTAAATGCTCAACCTCAATCGGGTTACAATCAAAATAATTTTGCTCAATGTTTAACAGGAAATCGTTTCACATTAAATGATACTTCAGGTGGAATTACTGCAAACAGTTCACGCATTTGGAAATTTGGCGATGGCGACACATCCTCGCTAAATGTAGTTTCAAAAACATTTATCAATGCAGGAACATTTGCAATAAAACTAATCGTTACTTCTACAAACGGCTGTAGTGATTCATCTCAAAAAACATTTACTGTTTATCCTCAAACGGCAATTGGTTTTTATGAAAATAATTTAAGACAATGTATCACAAACAATAATTTTATTCTATTCGATACGTCTAGTGTTTCTTCTGGAAGCTACTCTCGTTTATGGAGCTTGGGAGATGGAGCAACATCTTCAAATTCATTCATCAGTAAATCGTATCAAAATGAAGGTGTCTATCAGTTAAGATTAAATACAATAACAAATAATGGTTGTATTGATTCGATACAAAAAACATTGCAAGTAAATGCTCAACCAATTGTTGGATTCACTGTAAATAATGCTACTCAATGTCAGTCGGGAAATTTATTTATTCTTAACGATACATCATCTATTTCATCAGGTACAATAAATAAAAACTGGAGCTTTAGTAATGGCGATACATCAACTTTATCAATTATAAATAAAACATTTTTAAGTCCGGGAGTTTACACTTCAAAACTGGTTGTTATCTCAAACAATTTTTGTCGTGATTCTGTTACAAAATCTTTAACAATTTATCCAAAAACATCAATTGGGTTCTCAATCAATACAAATCAAAATCAATGTTTAAGTGGCAATGGTTATATTTTCCAAGACACCTCATACTCTCTTGCCGGTAGCTTCAGCAGAAACTGGAACTTTGGCGACAGCACTTTTGCATCTTCAAGTTATGTTTCTAAAAAATATACGGTTGCTGCCTCATATCCGGTAATTCTAAAAACCACCACATCAAATGGCTGCGTTGATTCTATTCAAAAAAATATTACCGTATTTCCTCAACCTGTTGCAGGCTTTGACCAGAATAATTTTGCTCAATGTTTTAAGGGAAATAATTTCAATTTATTTGACACTTCAACTATTTCTAACGGAACAACATCAAGAATTTGGAATTTTAGTGATGGTGATACATCTACCTTTGATTCGGTAATAAAAACATTTTTAAATGATGGAAATTATCAGGTAAAATTAATTATCACTTCAAATAATAATTGCCAGGATTCGATAAGTAAAACATTTTTAGTATACCCTCAGCCTGAAGTTGGATTTACTCAAAATAATTTATCACAATGTTTTGGAAATGATTTTGTGTTTAATGATACCACAAAAATTAATTCTGGATCGATGATTCGATACTGGAGTTTAGGCGATTCTACTTTCGACAATGTTGCTACTATTAATAAACGATATAATGCATCAGGAACATATGTTGTTACTTTATATGCGTTAAGCCAACATTATTGCAGCGATATGGTTTCAAAAACCGTGACTGTTAATTTTAAACCTCAAGCAGGATTCACTGAAAATTCTTTATCGCAATGTGTTTCCTCAAATAGTTTTGCATTAAATGATACCTCATCTATTCCTCAAGGAACCTTAACACGAATTTGGAATTTCGGTGATTCTACAACATCAACACAAAAAAGTTTAAATAAATCGTTCGTTAATTCAGGTTTATACCAAATAAAACTAATTTCAATTTCCGATAGCAATTGTACAGATACATTGATAAAATCTTTTAATGTTTATGCAAAACCTTCGGCTGGGTTTACTGTAAATAATTCAATTCAATGTTTCAATACCAATAATTTTGTATTTACCGATACAACAAAAAATATTGCCATCGGCTACAAAATGTTTTGGAATTTTGGTGACTCAACAATTGATTCAATTTCTCCTATTCACAAATCTTATTCAGATATAGGCTTCTATAATATCGCTCTAAAAGTTTTTGACAATAACAATTGTTCTGACAGTGTAAACAAAACAGTATCAGTTCTGGTTTCTCCTGAAAAACCTATTGTATCAACACTTTCTCGCACTTTATTAGAAAGCACTAAAGCTGGTAAATATTCATGGATACTCAATAACATGATCTATGAAGATTCGGGAACACAGCAGTTGAATATAAAACTAAACGGAAGCTACAGAGTTAAAATCACAAACTCATATGGCTGTTCAAACACTTCTGATTCTGTTGAAATTACTAATGTAGAATACAATGCTAAAAACGGAAACATTTATGTTTATCCTAATCCGGCAAGTGATAAATTTTACATAGACTTTAACGGGATGCAAGGAAATAAAGATATTCAATTGTATAATTTGAGCGGGCAACTTGTTGGAGAATTTTCAAGTTCGGATTTAACATTTTCTATTGAACTAGAAAGCTATACTAAAGGAATGTATATGTTAAAAATAAATTCGAATGCAGGATTATTTATCAAGAAAATTCTGATTTATTAATACCGATTTCTACTTATTGTTTTAAAATTATTTTCCTGAAATTAATAGGGAAAATTTAAAACAATGCTCAATCTTCAAACTCCTGTTTTCTCCAATTCATGATGATATTGAATAGTGTAAGAATAACAGCCAGCTTACCAATATAATCTCCGTATTCAACATAAAAAGTAGTGTTTGAATTTAAATTTACTGTCATTCGAACAACATCTTCTTTCCACCATTCGGTATGTAACAACACTTTTCCCTTTGCATCAATAAATCCAGATATTCCGGTATTTGCAGCTCTTGCAACAAACCTACGTGTTTCAATTGCACGCAATCTTGAATAATCAAAATGCTGATGAATTCCCGGAGTATTTCCCCACCAACCGTCATTTGTAATCACACAAATTAAATCAGCATTTTTATGAATATACTCACCAACATATTCTCCATAAATTGATTCGTAACAAATTACTGGTGCAACAAAATGATTATGATTTATTGAAAAAGATTCAGCCTGTTCACTGCTTCCTAAACTTCCACTTGTACCTCCAAGTTTAACTGCCAAAGTTTCTAAAAACTTCAACAACCTTGGGAAAGGCATTTTCTCAACTCCTGGTACCAACTTAGCTTTATGATAGATTTGAATTTTGGGAGTAACATCTATTAATAAAGCAGTATTAAACACATCGTAATAATCACTTCCTTGGTATTTCCGTGCAGTTGATGTTCGAGATTCGGCATATTTATAAAACTTATAAGTATCGGCTCCTGTAAGAATTTGAATGCCGGGATGTTTAAGGATATAATTTTTGATGAGTTGAATGCTTTCGTTTTCCTCTAATCTATTTTCATCCAAATTGCCAATGATTGCTGTTTCAGGAAAAATCACCAATTGAACGGTGCTGTCCATTTTCGTTTCAGCAAGGTTTAACATTTTTTGTGTTTGCTCAAATGGACTCATATTTCCAAACTTATCTTTATAAGGATCGATGTTTGGCTGAACAACTAATACTGATAAAGGATGTTCTCTTTCCTGATAGTTTTGGAGAATGTAAAAAGACAAAAATATCGGTGCAAAAATCCAAAAGAAAAGCAAATTAAAAGCTCTCGAAAAATTCATCACACGGCTTCGTTCTTTAAAAGTTTTGAAGTATCTGAATAATTTAAAATTTACATACAATACCCAAAATGATCCACCAAAAACTCCTGTATATTCATACCATTGAACAATGGAAGGAATAGTCGAAAAAATATTTCCCAAAGTAAGCCAAGGCCAAGAAAGGTCCCAGTTAAGATGCCAATATTCGTATGCAAGCCAAGATAAAATAAAGATCCATTCTGCACGTTTTTCATCTAACCGTTTTTGCATTCGGTGATAGATAACAAATGGCAAACTCATCATCATCATGTTAACAATAAATGCAGCAACTGCTCCAACAGCAGTTGCATTCCAAATCCAGAAAGTTGCTCCGGCATTCCAAATAAACAAACTCAAGGAAACATAAAAAAAGAAAATTCCTGAATGGTCTTTTTCTTCTCTTATTTTTTTTTCAAGAAATAACAATGGGATAAACCCTACAAATCCGGCAGCAAAAAAACTAAATGGTTGCCAACTTATAACCAGCAGGAGTGCCGATGTTAGTGCATAAATAAAATAATAGGCATGCTTTTTCATTTTGGTATTCGCTTATAGCCAATAAACAAACGCAACTTCATCCATTTATTCACATTTTCCAAATAATCTTTATTTAACATAGCCGTTTAAAAATCTTGTATTATTTTGCCACACGAAAATGAAGTTTTTAAAACCACTACTCCTGATTTTTTCTTTTTGTGTATTACAATTACAAGCACAAATATTGCCCACATTTGGCGACTCGAGAACTGGAGGAACAGGAATGCAATTTTTAAAAATCGCAACTGATGCTCGTTCAACAGCGATGGGTGGTGCATTTGTAGCTATTGCAAATGATGTGTCTTCTCTTTATTGGAACCCTGCAGGAATAACCGGTATTGATACAGGTAAAGTAAATTTTCAATTATCCTATGCAAAATACTTTGGCGATATCAGTGGAAATTTTGCAGGTGCTGTAATAAAATCCGGAAAATATTCCTTTGTTGGATTTAATGTTTTTGCCATGAATTATGGAAAGATGGATGAAACAACCGAGAACGATCCTAAAGGAACAGGAAGAACTTTTTCGCCAGTTCAATATTCGGTTGGTATTACCTACGCAAAAATTTTAACGAACAGTTTTAGTTTCGGAATAACTGGAAAATTTGCTCAAGAAGGATATGCCGGAGTTACGGTTAATAATGCCATGTTTGACCTGGGTTTAAAATATGATGTTGGAATTAAACATACTCGTTTCGGTGTTAGCTTTAGCAATTTTGGTTTTAATGTTGCACCTACTGGAACAGTTAGTATTTTAAAATTTAATGGACAGCAAACCATCAACAACTTCAGTGAAATCTCTGTTCCGGTTTTTTTTAGATTAGGTGTTGCTTTCGATCCAATTCATAACGATAAACATGTTTTAACAATTGCCGGTCAACTAAATCATCCTACCGACAATAATGAAACTTATGCTTTTGGTGCAGAATACAGTTACTTAAAAATCGGTTACCTGAGAACAGGTTATGAGTTTTTTGCAGATGAGAGCAATGTGCTTCCTTCATTTGGAGCAGGATTAAAAATCCTTAGAAACTTTGGAGGATTTACAATTGATTATGGCATTCTTACCAAATCACGTTTAGGAAATTTACAACGCATTACACTTGGTATCAACATCAGATAATATGAAAAATAAAAATTATTCATTCGTCATTATTTTTTTGTTGACCATTATTTTAAATGGTTGCTCTGCCATTTTTGGAAATAAAAAAGATGCACAAACAGATCAAATTTTTGTGCAAGGAGCAATCGACCCCAATCTTATTCCGAATGCTGTTGGATACGTTCCAATTTTTCCATTCTTCAATAATTTTTCTCATCCTGTAGATGTATATGTTGGTTATGACGAAATGGTTTATGTGATTGATGATAACGGACTAAATATTCTCGACCAAAAAGGAACACACAATGCAATTATTCCAATACTTGGTGCAACTGATGTGATTCTAGATAGAAGACTTGATTTATATGTTGCTGGTAGAATAAACCATCCTACTCTTGGTAACCGTGCTGCAATCTATCACCTGATTAATACTGCATCAGGAAATTATCAAATTATAGATACACTTATTCACCCTTTCTGTGATGACTCTCGTGCATCAACCGGAGATCGCGGAGCTGATGATTTAGATGTACAATTTACGGGTTTGGCAACACTTGCCGATAACACTTTATATGTTTCGAGAACAGGACCACGCAATAATTTAAATTCTTTTATCAGACCTGATAATGCCATTTTAATTTTTGATCAACAAGGAAATAATACCGGATATGCTTTAGGATTAACTCCAACTACTTCAAGTTTAAAATCAGTGATGGGAGTTTCATCAATTGCTACACTTGCTGGTCCGCCACAACGTGTAAATGGTATCAGTACTTCAAAAGATTTTTTTGTTACACAGGCATCAACTGACCCTTCAGTTGAATATCGTTTTTTAAGAATTACAACAAAAGATGATCCCGATCTCGGAACACTTTATGGAGAATCCTCTAACTATCTAAATTTTGATAAAACAAAAGCTGACCGTTTTCAATATGAATCGTTTCGATTTAAAAAACCTGAAGATTGTTTTATTGCTCCTGATAATTTGCAATATAGTTTTGTTGTTGACAGTGGTACTGATTCGTTGTACGTTTTCACCAATCAAGGTTTTGAAGGTGTGAATCCACCGGCAAATTCGATCTTCAAAAAACAAGTAATTGTTTCGTTTGGTGGTGCCGGAAGTGATGGAACTTTTAGCGGTCCGTTTAGTTTTAACGATCCTTGTGGTGTATGCTATAACAAGAAAATAATTTACGTTGCCGATAAAAATAACAACCGCATTTGTCGTTATAAATTGAGCGTTGATATGTAATATTTTTTACTCCACAATTTCTGGAATTGTTAAATAAACTATTCTCTCATTCACAAATTCTTTTTCTTTATTTAAAAGTTCTCTGATAAAAA
>CAIUEQ010000365.1 GCA_903898215.1 uncultured Bacteroidota bacterium
AAGATCAAAGGGATATACATGAATGTATCCATTGGATTCAGCAGTTACGGGACGCTTGATGAAGTGAGAGATGCTTTGATCGAATTTAAAAAGTCGAAAAAGTTTATCATCGCTTATGGCGAAATGATGGAAGAGCATGGCTATTATTTAGCATCGGTTGCCGACAAAATTTATTTGAATCCTGCAGGAGAAATTCTTATCAACGGGTACAGTTATCAGGAACCTTATTTAAAAGGAATGTTTGATAAGATAGGAGTGGAGCCGATTTTAATTCGTCATGGAAAATTTAAAGCAGCAGGAGAACCTTTGATCGCTGATAAAATGAGTGAGGAGAATCGCCATCAGATAGAAGTTTATGCCGGAGGAATTTATAATCATTTCATTAAAAAAGTTGCCGAGTCGAGAAAGAAAACTGTTGAACAAGTTACAGAAATAGCCAATAAATTATTGATTCAATGTCCTGAAGATGCTAAGAAATTAGGCATAATTGATGGGTTGATGTATGAGGATGAAGTGATGGCAGAGATCAAAAAACTTTCGTCAACAGGTGAAAAAGATAAACTCAATTTTGTTGCAGTTTCATCTTATTCTAATCATGCAAAAGATAAATCGAACATTACCTCTAAAAATAGAATTGCCGTAATTTATGTTGACGGAGATATTGTAAGTGGTGAAGGAGATAATGAGTCGGTAGGGTCAGAAACTTTTGCTGAAAGTATCAGTAAAGCAAGAAAAGATTCATCAATTAAAGCTATTGTATTACGTGTGAATTCTCCCGGAGGAAGTGCACTTGCATCGGATGTTATCTGGAGAGAAATTGTTCTCGCAAAAAAATCAAAACCTGTAATCGCTTCATTCGGTTCTGTTGCTGCCTCGGGTGGTTATTATCTTGCAGCTCCCGCTGATGTGATTGTTGCCGAGCCTAATTCAATCACAGGTTCAATCGGTGTGTTTGCTGTTTTATTTAATGCGCAAAAATTATTGAATGATAAACTTGGTGTTAAATTTCAAACGGTAAAATCAGGTTTGTATTCTGATATCGGAAGTCCGGATAGAGCAATGACCGCTGATGAAATGACGATACTACAACGCGGAGTAGATAGAATTTATAACGACTTTGTAAACAAGGTTGCAAGCGGAAGAAAAATGAGCAAAGAAAAAGTTGACAGCATTGCACAAGGAAGAGTTTGGACTGGAACTGATGCCATAAAAATTGGTTTGGTTGATGAACTTGGAGGATTGGATAAAGCGCTGGAAATTGCCATCAAGAAAGCAAATCTGAGTGATTATAAATTGGTGAATTATCCTGAACAAAAAGATCCATTTGATAATATTTTAAAAACATTAACCGATGAAGCGAGTGTGTATTTCACACAAAAACAATTGGGTGCCGATTATAAATATTACGAAATGGTAAAGAAAGTTTCGCGCTATCAGGGCATGCAATCACGCTTGTTGAATGGGATGGAGATAAATTAAAGAATAGCCCTCTTCATTTTTCGCTGATAAATTCTTTGCGAGACTTAGCGTTTTTTATCTGCGTTAATCAGCGAGAAAATAAAGTTCACGCAGATATCGCGGATTTTCGCAGAGAATAATATTAGCGGGACTTAGCGTTTTTTATCTGCGTTACTCAGCGAGAAAAAAAGTTCACGCAGAATAAGGTTTAAATTTTATTTCAAAACGATAACACCGAAGGTGTGAAATTATTATAGAATATTTTATACGCAAAAATCAAACAAAACCCAGAAAGGGTGAAATAAAAAATAATGTCAACCCTTCGGGTTTTTCAATAA
>CAIUEQ010000366.1 GCA_903898215.1 uncultured Bacteroidota bacterium
CCGGAGGTCCAATAATGACATTTAATTCAACCGGCACTGCAACTGGAGGAACTGTTTCAACAATGGTGGGTATGAATTTCAATGCAGTAATTACTTGGTCGGCTGGAGGAACAATTGGAGCCGCAGGTATTAATTTTCCGATAAATGTTGCGAGTGGAATTAACGAGAACATGGGGAGTCAAGCATTTTCTATTTCTGCAACTGCAGCTTTTACTAAAAATGGAGCCGGAGCACTCCAAACAGCTGGTGGAACATATGCAGGTGGCTTTACTTTGAATTCAGGGACGCTAATTGCCGGAGGCATTAACGCCATGGGAAATGGTGCACTAATTCTAAATAGCGGTACAGTAGCGGGATCGGCTACAAGAGATTTTACTGCAAAATTCGCATCGGGAATAACTATTGGTGGAAATATACAGTTTGGTGAAATGAGTACCGTTATTTCACTTGCAAACTCAACTGCCAATTTAACATTTTCAAATAATATTTCACTCGGTTCAAGCTTAAGAACTCTTACACTCGGAAATGGTGGTAACATGACTTTCAGTGGCATCATTTCAAACTCTGCATCAACAGGAATAACCTTTGCAGCCAATGTGAATGGTACTGGAACAATAACTTTAGGCAGTGCAAATACTTATTCGGGAACAACAACTATTAATGGTGGTGAAGTTGTATTCCCGGCAGATGGAAGTTTTGGTGCAATACCCGGTTCGGTTACTACAAACAGTATTATTATTGATGGAGGTAGATTAACCTTACAGCCGTCTGCGAGTTCAAGCTATACTTTAAATGCAAACAGAGGCATTCAAGTGGGTTCGACATTAGGAACATCAATAAGCGTCAAAACAGGAACATCTGTAACCTATAATGGAATCATAGCCGACAAAACATCAAGTACCGGAATACTTGTAAAACAGGGGTCAGCCATTTTAATTCTTGGAACAACAAACACTTATTCAGGTTCAACGAGCATCAATAACGGAACAATAAAAATTGGAATAACTGATGCTTTACCATCTACTACAACTTTGAATATTGGACAATCATTAAGTACTAATCTTGGCATATTTGACTTAGGTGGATTTAACCAAACAATTGCCGGATTGAATTCTATTTCGGGAACAAATGCAAGTGCATCAAAAAACACTTTAACCACTTCAACTGGTTCATCAACTTTAACTTTTAATGGAAATGGGTCTTATAGTTATGGCGATGGAACTGCTGCAAACTCAGGTATAATAACAGGTGCTGTTTCTTTGGTTATGAACGGAAGCGGAACCCAAACATTAGGAGATGCTAATACATTTAATGGAACTGTCACTATTAATAACGGCAATTTAAGTATAGCAACTATTGGCAATGGTGGTGTTGCTTCTAGCAACTTAGGATCTGCCTCTAATGCTGCTTCTAATTTGGTTTTAGGTGGAGGAGCATTATTATATACTGGCGCAACTGCGTCATCAGACAGGAACTTTACTTTAACTACATCAACAACAAGTTCAATTAATATTTCAACAAATACTCTTACAATAAGTGGAGGTTCGGCAAGTACATCTGGTGCCTTAAGTAAAATAGGAACGGGAACATTAATTTTAACCGGTACTAATTTACATACAGGATTAACAACAATTACAGCCGGAATCTTACAATTAAATAAATCTGGAGGTACAACTCTTTTAGCAACAAATGATGTTACTATTAATGGTGGAACATTGAAAGTAAGTTCTAATCAAACTTTAAATAATTTAACGGTGAGCAGCGGAACTCTTTTAATAGATGCCGGTGTTACACTTACTATAAACGGTACTTACACAGGAGGGGGAACCATAACTAATAATGGAACATTAATCATTAATACTGCTAATACTTTTCCGGGTTCTTCTACAACTATTACAACCGGATTTAATAATCTAACATTAGGAGCAAACACTACATTAGATGCAAACATATCAGTTTCAGGAACGCTTGCATTAGGTAATAACACTTTAAACTTAGCAGGAAATACTTTAACAATTAACGGAGATTTTACAACAGGAACCGGAGTTATAAAAAGCAACGGAAGTGGTACAATAAATATTGGTGGAACAGGTGCATTAACAAATAGTTTATTGTATGACCAAACCACTCCCGGAACAACTAACAGAGTACAATATTTTAATCTTAATCGTGGCACTTCAACAAGTACAGGAAGTATTACACTTGGCAATACTTTAGAAATTACCGGAACCTTAACTTTATCAAACGGAACATTTAATACCGGAGGAACTTTAACATTAATTTCTGACGCTTCTGGAACTGCTCGAATTACTTCCATTCCTTCTACTGCCGATATTTTAGGAAATGTAAAATCGCAACGATATGTTCCTGCTGTGGTAAGACAGTATAGGATGATCTCGCCTAACACTGCATCTTTTACTTATAGCGATATCATCGATAATATTTTTGTATCGGGAACAGGTGGTGCTACAAATGGTTTTGACCCGACAACAAATAACGGATCAACAATTTATACTTATCAAGAAGCAACAACAGGAACCGGAAGAGGTTGGAAAGCAGCAACAGCAATTACAAATTCATTATCACCTGCAAATGGTGCAATAGTTTATGTTAGAGGTGACCGAACAATAGCCTCGCCTGATTGGTATACTATAAACAATTCAACCTATCCATCATCATTTGGATTCCCGGCTCAAAATGCAGTCACATTAGATTTTAATGGTGCTATAAATAAAGGAACTTATTCGCCAACTTTAACTTATACAACAACTAGTACATCAAGCAACGATGGTTGGAATTTAATTGGAAACCCATACCCATCTCAAATTAATTGGGGGACATTGTCACTTACAAATGTTGACCCTTTCTTTTATGCTTTTAATACTTCATCGGGTAGTTATGTGACTTATTCAGGTTCAGAATATATAGCTAGCGGACAAGCATTTTTTGTACAAGCAACCGGAACATCTCCAAGCATCACTTTTACTGAGAACTGTAAAGTATCGGCTGCACCAACAAACTATTTTAAAACAGCCTCTTCCCCTTCTATCGAATTAAAAATGACCAAAGATTCATTTAATTCTGATATCGCATTTATCAGTTTTAATGTTTCTTCATCAAAAGGATTTGTTAGAGGAGAGGATGCTATAAAATTTAGTAATCCAAAAATTAATTTCGGATTTTATATCGATAGCAATTATACTGTTCAGCGCAATGCTGTTCCTATGCCTTCGGTAACTGATACTTTTATTTTATCAGCTTATGCTGCTGCAGGAACTTATACAATTCAAGTAACGAATATTATCGCTGCTTTGCCTATTACTAAAAGTATTTATCTGCATGATTTATTTAATAATAATTTTATTGATTTAAGATCGAGTCCAACCTATACATTTACCATCACAGCTAATATTGCAACTACAGGAAACAGGTTTGAACTCATCATCCTCGACCTTTCTACTTTGCCTGTAAAATGGAATGCATTTACCGGTGAAAAGTTTAATTCAAATGCTGTAAAACTTCAATGGCAAACCTCAGACGAAAAAAATAATCAACATTTTATTATTCAACGTTCGGTTAACAATATCTCCTTTGAAGAAATTGGATTAGTAAATGGAAACGGAACAAAAAATATAGCACAAAACTATCAGTTTATAGATGAGCTTATCGGGCAACAAAAAACAGCAACATTCTATTACCGATTAAAACAAGTTGATATTGATGGTAAGTTTAATTATTCAAAAACTATTTCAATTGATTTCTCTAAAAGCGAATCTCCTTTAATATTATATCCTAATCCGGCTAATGACATTGTTCATATTAAAAACAATTTCCAATTACATAACAATATAAAAATTGAGGTCTATAACATCATTGGAAAACAATGTTTAAGCACAACATTTTTTGTAGCAAATGAAGAAGAATTATCTCTTAATATTTCAAATTTAACTAGCGGTATTTATTCGGTAATTATCACAGAAAACTTAACAGGAAAGCAAACTGTAAACAAATTTAAAAAGGACTAACAAAAATATGAAACAAAGTTATTTTAGAACAAAATATATTCGGGTTTTTTTATGTTTGTTTTTGTTATCCTCCATTAATTTATGCTCTGCTCAGGAAGATCCATGGGGAAACGAAGAGAAATCAATTTTTGAAGAAACAGGCATTTTATCCAACAACAATAACACCTTACATCATTCGATATTTGAAGAACCTACCGTGAGCGAAAATGGGTATTGGAATGGTGGATTTTTAACTAACAAACCAAAACCTATTGACCCACGTGGCGTATTTACCCCTTCATTTCCATCAGGACCGGATGTTCCAATTAATGGTGCAATTATTTTATTAATTATTGTAGGTTTATCATACGGTGCATACACCACAAAAGTGAAAAATTTTAAACTTATTGAAACAGTAAAAATATTTGTAAAAAATAAACTCGAAATAAAATTCAATAGTTAAAGTGAATAGTATAATTCTTTTAGTTACCCCAATCTAAAATTATCAATAACTATAAATTAGCCTGTTGTGTTATTGATAAAAATTATAGCCACAGATTACACAGATTATTAAATAAATCTGTGGCAAAATTAAAAGAATATACAATCCAAAATAAACACCTAAAGCACTAAATTAAAAAAAGTGCTTAAGCGAATTATTCAAAAAATAAAATTAATCACAATAACCAGATGTGGTTGAGTATAAAAATGATTTTGCGCCACGCTGAACTTGTTTCAACATCTGTAGTTTTAGATTCCGAAACAAATTCGGAATGATGGCTTTACAAATTCAATTGCTCAAAGTATAAAATAATTATTTTGATTAATTACTATTTTCTAAAAACTTACTGCTCATTGCCATTAACGAATTTCCACTTCTTAAAAAAATACTGCACAAAACATTTTTATCATTGGTTAAGGCAATGGCTTTTTCCAATAGCTTTTCTTCTTCAATACTCCATGGTTCATGCGAACGGGGAAAAGTTTTTCTCATTTCGATGATATGCTCTGAAGTAAGTATTTCTGTTGGCTTTTGAATGGGTATTGCAGCAATTGTTTTTACAAAAATCTGATGTTGTTCATCGGTAAATCGATTAAATATATTGGCTTCAAAAAACTTTGTAGTTACTTCATTTTTATAATTTTGTTGAGTCGCTTTTTTTTCTTTAATACTTTTTTCAAAAGGGTTATAATATTTTTTGAGTGTTTTAATAATTGCTTCATACGAAATAATTCCTTCAAGCAACCCATAAAACGAAACTTTAGCTCCAATTTGATGGTAGGTAACAAGCGTGGAACCTGTTAAAACTTTTCCAATTATCACAGCGCTAAATCTTAATTTTTTATCGAGCAATTCATCCATATATGATTGCAATTTTTGATTAGTTAAATAATCACGTGGATCTATTGCAGGAGTATTTTCATTTTCTTTATACTGCTTGATGATTTCCAAAAATTCATGTCCGTAATTTTCCATTTTAACCATCGACATTCCTGGAATTTCTAACATCGAATTAATATCATTTGGCATTAATTCAACCATTTGTTTTAAGGTGCTGTCGTGGAAAATTATGTAAGGAGGCAACTGCATTCTATCAGCAATTTGCTTGCGCAATACACGAAGCTGTTCAAACAATGTGGTTGAAATATCTACATCGTTGAATGAGAAACTTTTTTTCTTTTTAACAACTATTTCATTCACTGCATTGGTAAGAAATAATTTTGATTTGCCTTTTAAAATAAGGTCACCAAAAGAGGTGATTCGTAAATTCTTTTGATCATCATAAGCAATTTCAATAACACCTAATTGAATCATTTGTAACAAATATTGATTCCATTCGGTAGTGCTTAAATCACTTCCCGCACCATACGTTTTAATCTGATCAAGTTTCCGTTCAACAATTTCTTTATGCTTTAATCCTCTCAACACATCAACGAGTAAATGTGTGCCAACTTTTTCATTTATATTTTCCAATCGTGTTAATGCCGAGAGCACTTTTTGAGCTGCAATTGTGCCATCAAAAGTTTTTGGTGGATGAAGACATACATCACAATTATTGCAGTTCTCGGTAAACTGCTGGCCAAAATAATTCAATAAGATTTTTCGTCTGCAATGTTTGGCTTCCACAAATTCTTGCATCCGTTTTAACTTCTCTAAACTAATTTCAGGCTGCCCACTATCTTCAGCAAATTTTCGCAATAAAATCAAATCACCAATCGAATAAAATAATAAAGCATCGCAAGGCAAACCATCTCTTCCTCCCCTTCCAATTTCTTGGTAATATCCTTCTACCGAACGAGGCAAATTATAATGAATCACAAAACGCACATTGCTTTTATCGATACCCATACCAAATGCAATTGTTGCACAAACAACTTGAACATCATCATTGATAAAAGCATCTTGAACTTTTATCCGATCGGCACTGCTCATTCCTGCATGATATGATTTTGCATTGATCCCAAGTTTTGATAATTCATTTGCAAGCGTTTCTGTGGAATCGCGCGAGGTGCAATAAATAATTCCACATTGATTTTTATGAGCATTAATAAACTGGTGAATCTCTTTTATTTTTTCTCGTTTAATTAAACCCGGTTTAACATTTAAACTAATATTTGGACGATCAAAAGAGGCCACAAATTGACGTGGATTTTTTAAACCCAATAATTGCAAAATATCGGAACGTGTAATTTGATCGGCAGTGGCTGTTAATGCCATTATTGGAACATCGCTAAACTTTTCGCGCAGTTTAAAAATTTGTTTATACTCCGGTCTGAAATCATGTCCCCATTGAGAAACACAATGAGCTTCATCAATGGCAATTAAACTGACCGGCAATTTTATCAAAAAATTATCGAGTAATGAAAGCGCTTTTTCGGGAGATAAATAAAGCAATTTTATTTCACCATTTACACATTGCTCAGCAATTTCTCTTTCCTCATCATACGATAAACTGCTGTTTAAAAATTCGGCATTAATTCCATTTGCTTTGAGTGCATCAACTTGATCTTTCATCAAAGAAATCAATGGTGAAATTACGAGTGTAATTCCCTCTCTTAATAAAGCAGGAATTTGAAAACAGATACTTTTACCTCCACCGGTAGGCATAAGCACCAGGCAGTCGTTATTGGCTATAACGTGGGTAATGATTTCCTCTTGTAATCCAACAAAAGAATCGTAACCAAAAGATTTTTTGAGTAATTGTGTGGCATTATTGTTCATAGCTTTTGTTTTTATGAACGCAATTTATTTTTATTTCAGGAAAATGAACACCAATATTTTAAAATTGATTATTGATAAAAACAAACCATGACCTTTGTGAAAATAAAGGTGCTTAATTATTGGGGCAACCTGCATCTGTCCACACTTTAATTTTAGCGAGCTCACAAGTTGTTAATTTAGCATAAGGAGGAGGAGGCATATAAATATAATCAGGATTACCATTTACTATATTTAATAAGTAATGATTATCTGAAGCCAAACTGCTATCCACATTGTAATATTCGAGATGTAGGCCTCCAACAGGAGCAAGACCTGAATGACAATCGTAACAAGAATTCTTGAGTATGGCAGTAATATCTCTCGAATAGGACACATTTACACTATCACAAATTACGGGTACTTTTGGTTCGACTACAGGAGTATGTTTACATGATATTAAACCAATAATTATTAAAAAGGTGATTGCTATAGATTTCATTTTATTCAAAATTAAAATGTGCTTTTTCTAACTTATCAAATTCATTTATTTCTAAAATAACAAAAACGCCCGATTCCGAAAATTCAGAAAAGGGCGTATTGCTATTATTACTAAACTAAATTTTTAATTATTTCGCAATCATTAAACGTGAAACTTTTGTTCCGTTCATGCTGCTCATTCTAACAAAATAAAATCCGTTTTTCACTTCATTCAAATTGATGTTGATGTTATTGTTTCCTGTTGATAAATTTTCGTTCATCACTTCTTTTACGATACGACCAGAGATATCAATTATTTGAACTGAAACCGGTGCTTTTTTATCCAACACAAATTCGATATTTAATTCGTTTTGAGCTGGATTTGGATACATCACCAGTGAACTGATATTATTTATATCAGCAACACCTGTTGCCAAAATTTTGATTGTTTGAGTTGTTGTATCAATTCCACCTGTAGAGAAAGCTATAAGCTTCACGATATACGTTCCATTTGCAGGATATGTAAATGTTGCATTTTTAGAAGTTGAAGTATCGGTAGCAGAAGTTGTAACTCCAAAATCCCAAAGGTAAACAGTTGCTTGTCCTTTCTCGTCTGTTGTGTTTGTAAAAGTAAATGCTAGAGAACCAACTGTTGAACCTTGTGAAAAGGTAAAGTTTGAAGCAGGTTTTTGAACAGAGGCTACTAAACCACTAAATGATGCATCAAAAAAATCAGCACCACCAATTGCAGGCGAACCGTTAGCTGGTCTGTAGTCAGGTGAAGTATAATTGTATGGATTGGTTAATAATCCGGTTGTACTCGACAATGAATCATTATGTGAATTTCCAAACCAAGTTTTGATTGCAAATGTACTTCCTGCATTTACTTCACATACTGAACCTGTAGAATTTCCTGCTACAATATTGTATTTGAATTTAAGATTATCAGCAATTGCATTTCCTTCACTAGCAGTTCCATCAATATGAATACCTCTTGGGTGATCCATAAACACTGAATTAAATATTCTTAGTGCTGAGTTTCTTCTAATGCGAGCACCTCTTCTGTAACCTGAAGCAATTGTGCTTGCAGGATTTCCTCTATATGGACCAATCAAAGTAATATTTGAAAACAAAGCACTAGTTTGTGGTGTAGATAATGTTCCGTTTGGATCGTTATCAGATTCAAACCCTTCTGAAGTTGATACTGTAGGGTTATCTGCAATTTGAGGGTCGCGTAACGAAAGTCCAAACTGAATTAATCCACTAAATCCATTATCAGTATCAAAATCATCATCTAAGTTTCTGTATGAAACAAGATATCTGCAGTTCACTGTTCCTCCAAACCACTCAAATGCATCATCATTTGCAAATGACACTTGAATATGATCGATGATTGTACCTCTTCCAACTGAACCAAAAGTTAAGCCATTGATTTCTTTACTTGGTTGAAAAACATAACCGCCAAATTCTATTCTAACATATTGTAATGTTCCTGAATTATCATTGTCATCAGGATTAAGTCCACCACCGTATTGAGTATCTGGAATTGGAGCAAGACCTTCAACATATGCAGTATCACCAGGGTTATTGTTGGTTGCTTTTCCTAAAATAATTATACCACCCCAATCGCCAATATTACGTTGTCCAACAAGTTGGTTTGAAGTGAAAACGATAGGTTGAGAAACAGTACCTACAGCCATAATTTTTGAACCTTTAGTGATAATCAATGATGAGTTGGGAATTGATTTATCTCCCATAATAATTGTTCCAGGTTGAATAGTTAATGTAGCACCATTTTTTACAAAAATTGCACCTTGCAAAAGATAAGTAGTTCCTGTTGTCCAAGTAGTATTAGTTGTTATAGGTGCTGAAATGGTTACAGTAGAAGCTGCATAAGTTTTGTTTTGAGGATCCCATTCTGTCCAACCATTTGTCCACATTGCAATAGGTGCAGGAGCAAATGCTCCACGGTAAGGAGTAGGAATAAAAAACGGATTTGTAGCAGTAGCAAAAACAGTAATATTTTTAGTTATAGAATCTATTCCAAATGGATGAGTAGAAACTACCTTCACATTATAATTTCCATCGGCTGGAAAAGTAAAAGAAGGATTCTTAGAAGTTGAGGTATCAGTTGTAGAAGTTGTAACACCAAAATCCCATTTGTAAGTAGTTGAATAACCTTTATCGATTGTTGAATTATTAAAATTAAACAAACGAGAGCCAGGAGTTGTAACTTGAGAATAAAAGAAATTTGCAACTGGAGATACATTGATCAATAAACCACTAAAAGATGCATCTATAAAATTAGAACCTGTTAAAGCAGGTGAGCCTGCTGCGGGTCTGTAATCAGGTGCTGTGTAACTATATGGTGTTGTTAAAATACCTGATGTGCTTGCAATCGAATCATTTGCTGATGAAGAAAACCAAGATCTAATATTAAATGTACTTCCTACATTTACTTCACAAACACTACCGGTTGAATTACCTGCAAAAATATTATTCTTTAATTTAAGTGTACCATTTGTTGCATTAGTTTCAGAAAGAGATCCATCAATATGAATTCCTCTTTGATGATCCATAAAAATTGAATTAAATATTTTCAATGCTGAGTTTCTTCTGATACGTGCACCTCTTCTGAAACCTGTTGCAATTGTACTCGAAGTATTTCCTCTGAACGGACCAATCAATGTCATATTAGTAAATAAAGCACTGGTTTGTGGAGTTGCAGTAGTTCCTGAAGGATCGTTATCTGATTCAAAACCTTCAGATGTAGAAACTGTTGGATTATCTGCAATTTGAGGATCGCGAACTGATAAGCCAAATTGTACACTTCCACTAAAACCGTTATCAGTATCAAAATCGTCATCTAAGTTTCTATATGAAACTAAATATTTACAATTTACAGTTCCCCCAAACCACTCAAATGCATCATCATTAGCAAATGACACTTGAATATGATCAATGGTTGTACCTCTTCCTACTGAACCAAAAGTTAAGCCATTAATTTCTTTACTTGGTTGAAAAACGTATCCACCAAATTCAATTCTTACAAATTGCATTGTACCTGAATTGTCATTATCATCTGGCGAAGTACCTCCTCCAAATTGAGTATCGGCAGATGGAGCTAAACCTTCAATATTTCCTGTATCACCAGGGTTGTTATTTGTTGCTTTTCCCAATAAAACTATTCCACCCCAATCGCCAATATTACGTTGTCCTGTTGTTTGGTTAGAAGTAAAAACAATAGGTTGACTTGCTGTACCTACTGCCATAATTTTAGAACCTTTAGTAATAATCAAAGATGAATTTGCTGTTGCTTTATCTCCAAGAATTACTGTACCCGGTTGTATGGTTAATGTTGCACCATTTTTAACATAAATTACACCTTGTATCAAATAGGTATTATTTGATGTCCATGTTGTATTGGCTGTTATATTTGTAGCAACTGTTACGCTAGATGAAGCATAAGTTTTATTTTGAGGATCCCACTCTGTCCATGTGTCGGTCCACATTGCAGCCGGTGCAGGTGCAAAAGCTCCTCGATATGTTGTTGGTTGTAAAAATGGACTTTGTGCCCACGAGTAACTGCTAATTAATGTTAACAGTAATAATGTTTGATAGCATTTTTTCATATCTGATCTGATTTATAATTTATGTTTCAAAACTAAATTCATCAGATGTCGTAAATGTTAATGAAAGTTTGTATTTAGGTTATGTACATGTTAATAAATTGTAACATGTTGTAAAATTTTAGAAAATAAAACTTCATGAAAACATAACTAAAAATAGTTGCAGAACTTTTTTTATAACTGAAACATATCAGACATTCTGAAACTACTTACAGATATAAAAAAATTATACTATAGAGATGAAAAAATTAAAATTTGTATGATAAACTCATAGAACAAGTTTGGCCATAATTAGTAACCCAAATCAAATTATCACTGCTAACATCTAATTTTGAATTGTGATTATTATCCTGGAAAAAATAATGATTTTGGGCAAGAAGGTCTTTAATATTTAAGCGTGCTTCCATTTTATTTTTCAAGAATGATTTCCCGATTTGTATATCGATCATATCGCGACCATTTTCCCAAATATCCGGTTCATTTGCTGTTCCAACTATATAAATTCTTGGACCTACTTTATTGTATGATGTACTGAAAGACCATCCTGTTTCATAACTAAAATATTGTATCCCACAATTAATGATATATGGTGATTGTCCTTGAAGCGGTCTGCTTTTTATAACATATGATGCCGAATTATTATTTGTTACTAAATCAACTTCTGAACGTGTTAATGTTAAGTTAGAATAAACCGTTAAATTGTTAAGAAAACCTGTAGCTTTTGACTTGAATAATTCACCCAACAAAACTCTAAATTCAAATTCGGCACCATATACTTTGGCTTTATTTAAATTGCTATATGTAATTTCATTGCTCACATCCTGTCTCATTATCTGTTCAATTGGGTTTACAAAATCTTTATAAAACAACGAACTGGTAAAAATTTGTCCTCTGCCTGGAAACCATTCATATCTAAGATCGTAATTATGAATTAATGCGCGTGTCATTGCAGGGTTTCCTGAAATTACAAATCGTGAGGCAAAATCATAAAAAGCAAAAGGAGCAAGCTCTCTAAATTCTGGACGATTTACTGTTTGAGAATACCCTAAACGAATATTCTGATTTTGTGTTAATGATATCACAAGATTTACCGATGGCAAATAATCAACTTTTGTAGAACTGATATTTAACGGAGAACTATTGTCAAGAAAAAAATAAAGATCCTGAACAAATTTCTCAGCCCTTACTCCCCATATTAATCTATAACGATCTCTGAATCTTTGATCAAACATTATAAAACATGCTAATAAATTAGACTTCGCAGTATAGGAATCCGTTGGTTTATACTTATTGCTTAGAGCAAAACCTCCATATCCGTTTGATGATTGACCCATATATTGCGGTGAGAAAATTTTGTCTTCAGGTAGATAAAGTATAGAATCTGGAAACATCAAATTTCCCGGAGGAGCATACTTAACATATCCAAGTTGACGAGCAGTAAAATCTCTCTCTCTTAATTGATATGATCCACCTATTTTGATATTATTTTTTAAAAAGATTGATTTAATATCAGACTGATGAGACACATCACTTTTAAAGCTATATATTCTTTCTTTTGTGTTTGAATAAAAAATATTTCCTGCATAATCAGGCCCAACATTTGACTCTGCAATATTGGCTTTGTAAATTGTGTCTTTCGATTTAATTTCATCAGGAATATCAGGATTATTCGGATCCTGAATGCGTGTAAATTTTGAATAACTATTACGTCTTAAATTTGGGATATCACGCTCAATTTGACTGTAAGCTCCAATCCAATTAATTTTAATTTTTGATGTAGAAAGGTAATGCGAACCTGATAGTTGACCACTGTATATTTTACTGCTTGTAAACCACATAGCCGTTGAATGTGTTATCATTGGATTTTCATCAAGTGGTGCAGCTGTTCCTGTTCGAGATATTACTTTATCATCAGCATTGATACTATATAAATTTTTAAATGTGATTTCATTATTGCCATTTATCTTGTATCCTAAATTAGCCATCAGTCCTGTTAATGTTTGAGTGCTATAATTCTCATCCAAATAATCTTCAGTTTGCTGCACCGGAATATTTGGATCGTAATTACTATCGTATTGTTTGCGTCTGGTTGTGGTAAATGCGTTTGTCCTATTATAAGTTAATCCGATAATTGTACCTATCTGATTATTTTTCTTTCCCCATGAATGTCCGAAAGTATATTGAAAACCATAGTTAGGCGAAAATTTTGTATTAGTAAGTGCCCAATCATTTTTCATTGATTTACCTAGCTCTGCCTGTTCTTTTATGGATACAGGAAAATTCTTATCATCAGGAATAGCAGATGGCAATGCGCGTGTTCCGTCATCAACACCAAGCCAATCAAGACCTCCACCTTTATATGTCAATTGGTTTTTAAAAGTGGTCATTGTATTATACCCTCCGGAAACAGAGAACGTATTAAAGTTTTCAGTTGGAATACTCTTGGTATTAATTTCAATGATACCTCCTCCAAATTCTCCAGGCATATCGGGTGTTGCTGTTTTAGTAACTACAATATTGTCTAATAAATTTGAAGGGAAAATATCAAACGAAAAAGCTTTCTTATCGCTTTCTGAACTTGGCAAAGGAGCACCATTGATATAGGCTGAAGTGTATCGTTCATTTAACCCTCTGATTACTGCAAATTTATTATCTTGAATACTTGCACCACTAATTCTCTTTAAAACTTCACTTGCACTTTTATCAGGTGTTTTTTTAATAGCATCTGCAGAAATTCCATCTGAAACAGAAACTGCATTTTTTTGCTGAATCATTAAAGCCGACTGTGATTCTTTTTTTAACTCAGCTACTACTACAAATTCCTTCAAATCTTTAGAAGCAACTTCCATCGAAAAACTTAAACTAATGGTTTCTTTGGGCTTAACTTCTACTCCGCTGATTATTTTTTTATTGTAAGAAATATAACTCGCAACAAGTTTATATGTGCCGGGTGATACACCTGTAATATGATACTTTCCTTCAAAATCTGTTACA
>CAIUEQ010000367.1 GCA_903898215.1 uncultured Bacteroidota bacterium
CTTTAGGAATAATTTGCCACGATAAACCAAACTTATCTTTAAGCCATCCGCATCTCGATTTCTCTCCACCTTCACTTAGTTTCTCCCATAATTCATCTTTAAAATTTGCGATTCCTGAAGCAGTAGGATAAAATCCGATATGATTTTTACATGCTGCAAAATAAACCAAAATGCCATGATATTTAAAAGCAGGCATTTGGTAACTAATTACCTCTTCGGCATCGGGTGCTGCAGCATGAATGGTATGACGAATCTTTTCAAGAATGACTTGAATATTTGCATGCTGCATTGAAATATATGAATCGAAATTATCATATGTTGAATTCATGACTTACAGAATAAATTTTCCTGATTAATTTAGCTGAGATATTTTGCAACAATTGGCATTCTTCTTCCAAAGCCAAATGATTTTTGAGAAACCCTTAAAATTGGTGGCGCTTGTAAACGTTTATATTCATTGGTGTTTACAAGTTTTAAAATTCGGATTACAAGTGCTTCATCAAATCCTGAAGCTATAATTTCATTCGGTCCTTTACTCTCTTCAATATATTGAAATAAAATTTTATCAAGCAGATCGTAATCCGGTAATGAGTCGCTGTCTTTTTGGTCGTGACGTAATTCAGCAGATGGTGCTTTTACAATAATATTATTCGGAATCAACTCTTCATTTGCATTGATTAACTCCACCAATTTATACACTTCAGTTTTGTAAAGATCACCAATCACAGATATTCCTCCACACATATCTCCGTAAAGAGTTCCATAGCCAACAGCAAGTTCACTTTTATTTGATGTGTTCAATAAAATATATCCAAACTTATTACACATTGCCATTAAAATTATTCCGCGGCTGCGCGACTGCATATTTTCTTCAGCAACACTAAAAGGTAATTTTCCAAATTGTGGTGCTAGAGTTTTTTCGAGTGCATTAAAAGTTTCTTCAATAGAAATAATATCATACTGCACACCTAAATTTTTTGCCATCAGCAAAGCATCATCAACAGAATGTTGGGAAGAGTAGCGTGAAGGCATTAATACCACTCTTACATTTTCTTTTCCTAATGCTTCGATGGCAAGAATCAATACCACAGCCGAATCTATTCCTCCCGACAATCCGAGTATTGCTTTTTGAAATCCCTGTTTTCTGAAATATTCTTTAATACCCAATACCAACGCAGCACGAATATTTTCAATCGAAGTTGATGCGTTTTTTTGTTTTTGCTGATGAAGAGTTTTTACAGATTTATCTGAAATATTTAATTCATATAATCCGCTGTCTTCGGTAAATGAATTTAATTGACTGTGCAAATTTGCATCCTTATCAACCACCATCGAATCACCATCAAAAATTAATTGTGTTTGTGCACCGATATGATTGACATAAAATAAAGGTATCTGATATTTTTTAACATTATCGATCATCACTTGCCTGCGATTTTCAATTTGTGATTTTGAAAAAGGGGAAGCTGCAATATTGACCATCACATCAGGATGTTGTTTGATCAACTCATCCATAGGATTTTTAATGTACATCGGATTATCGTTGATATTCCAAAGGTCTTCACAAATTGTTAAAGCAATACGACATCCTTTGTATTCGATTATTTCGAAAACAGTATTCGGTTCAAAATATCGGTACTCATCAAAAATATCATAGTTGGGCAAAAGTGTTTTATGGGTAACATGTTTAACTTTTCCATCAGCTAAAAAATAGGCAGAGTTAAATAAATCTTTCCCTTCAAATTTTGGATTGATGGTAGGCGAACCAATAATTGCAGCGATACCAACACAAGCTTCGGCAATGGCATTTACACTCAATGTACAACGATGAATAAAGTCTTTAAATTCCAGAAAATCACGAGGTGGATAACCACAAACACATAATTCTGAAAACACGATCAGGTCAGCACCTTCAGATTTTGCCAGAAGTATTTGCTGAATGATTTTTGATGTATTTAACTCGAAATTACCTGTATGATAATTGAGTTGAGCAAGAGAGATTTTTAAAGTTTGCAAATCGTTTTTATGAATAATTAAAACATCACCCCAAAATTCAAAGCTACAAAATTCATTCTCGATTTCCAGACCGGTTCATCTGTAAAATCGTTGAGGGCATTATCATATCTGAAGCCGGCAACTATCATCGTATTTCCAAAAGCATTGTATTGAATTCCTGCTCCCATAATTAATGAGGTGCGAAAGAAATTTACTTTCTGGCTGTAACCTAAATTCAAATTATCTTTTGGATCGGGATTGTTTGCATCAACGTTGGTATAATCCATTTTTGCAGATGAAGAAGAAATGTCGGCCTTAGCTTTAAAATTGTAGCTCAATCCTAAACCAAATTCTGCATAATAGCGCAAGTAACCAATTTCTTTAGTGCGCATTTTTATGATTAAAGGAACGTTGATGTATTGAAGTTTATAATCGAGCTTCATATCGTTTAATGAAGTTTTGGTATGACCAACATAAATCGAATCGGGTTTGATGCTTCCACCAAAAGTGCCAACACTCAATTCGGTTCCGATTGAATAGTTTTCGCTAAAAAAATAGTCTAAAACTAAGCCATAAGAAATATTTATTCTCGAATCGGCAGTAGTAATGGATTTGCTGTCGGTGCTTGTCCACGTATACTGTGGCGAGGCTTTTATTCCCAATTTTAGTTGACTGTAGGCAGGATGAAAACTCAATCCTAAAAACATAACGATAAATATTTTGCGCATAAAATTATTTTTGTAGCATGGTCAAAAGTAAGTTAAACAAATTATTTGCAATCTTTGGATTGTGCACAGTTGTGGTTATTATGTTATCTGTTGGTTGTAAAAAACAGACACCTCATGTAAAAATCCCTGATCATTATGAGCCGGTAACTATCGCCCGTTTTGAAAAAGATCTTTTTGGTATTGATACAAATGCTGTTGAAAAAGGGCTGATCAATTTGCATCAGAAATACGGAACATTTTATCTTTCATTTGCCCGCGATCTGATGGATATGAAAAATAGAGATGGCTCAGATTCCTTTTTTATCAAGCCTTTAAGTATGCTTTGTAAATATACTCCATTCAGAGATTTGCAAAAACAAGTAGATTCAAGTTTTGGAGATATGCACGATATTTCCGATCAACTTGGATTGGCAAATGCAATTTATAAACAAGAGTTTCCAAAACGTGTCACACCAAAATACGTTACTTTTATTTCAGAATATTCATACGCAAATGTTACCTACGATAATTTAATATGCATCGGATTAGATATGTTTATGAACGATAAATTTGCACATTATTATCGTGCATTAGAATTCCCGGAATTCATGATACGTAAATTATGTAAAGATTATGTTGTACCAAACACAATAAAAGCCTTAGGAATTAGCCAGTTTGAAGATCAGAATTCAAAAGACAAACGTTTTATTGCCACCATGATTTTTGAAGGTAAAGTGAGGTATTTTATGCAATCACTTTTACCAAATACTCCCGACTCAATTATTTTAGGTTATACCACTTCGCAAATGGATTGGTGTTTAAAAAATGAAGGAGAAATGTGGGCGCACTTTATTGAAAAAGATTTGTTATACAAAGACGATCAGCAATCATTTATGAAATATTTTAATGATGGTCCGTTTACTTCCGCTGATGGAGTTCCCGCTGAATCATCACCGGCTATAGGTGTTTATGCAGGTTTGCAAATCGTTAAAAAATACATGCACGAAAATCCTAAGCTCACTCTTGAAGAATTGATGAATGAAAAAGATTTCGATAAAATTTTAAAACAAAGTAAGTATAGACCGTGATTTTGGTAATTGGTAATCGGTAATCTGTAATCAGTATTTGGTAACTGGCATTTATTTTATGACACTCAAATCAACCGATTACCTTTTCACCGATTACTTTTTTAACAAATAACTCAACCCGCTCTCTCAGCTCTTTCCCATTTAACTGTTTGTTTGCCGTTTAGGAACCGAAAAAATCCTAGGAACATGCACCAGTTGGTGATAAAAAAATAGTAGGGGATAAACAATATTTTAATTCTTATTTGTTGGTTTTCGAAGTACCAGCCTAGTGAGATAAATAAATAAAATATAATTTGTGCCGCCATAAATATGGTATACCAACCACCTTCATTGATATACAAATAAATATTTGACGGGATAACCAATAACAAAAAAAGAGGAGCAAGGGTCCATCTTAAAACTTTGTGAGATATAAATGTAAATGAAAGGATGAAATCGTGAAAAGGATTAAACGCCTTTCCTAGTCTTAACATCGCTTGCCAGGCACCTGCGCTAATTCTTACTTTACGTTTAAGTTCTTCTTTAACATTTACAGAAGCAGTTTCTTCGGCAATAGCATTTGGTTCGTAAGCAATTTTATATCCGTTGATGGCAATGCGCATCGATTGCATAAAATCATCAAGAATGGTATCAGGTTCTAAATTTGAATACAGCGAACATCTGATGGAAATCAATTCGCCAGCACCGCCAACGGTTGAGTGTAATTCTGAATCTAACTTTTTTAGCAGCGATTCATATTTCCAGTAAATCCCTTCACCCGCAGCACTTGCCGAATCTTTTTGATTGCTCACAATTCTTTTTTCACCGGCAACAGCTCCAACTTTATCATCACTGTAATGCTTGATCATTTCTCTGACAGCTCCTTTGTTTAAATGTGTGTTCGCATCACAGAAAATCACAAAAGGAGTTTTTACAAATTGCATCGCACGATTTTCGGCCATCGCTTTTCCTGCACGTTTATTTTCGTGAAGTATGGTGATACCTTCAATATTATTTAAAAAAATTTCTGAACCGTCAGTCGAGCCATCGGTAATAAACATGATATGCAATTTCTCTTTTGGATAATCAAGTTTAAAGCTGTTGTCAACCTTTGCGGCAAGCACTTCTTTCTCGTTGTAGCAAGGGATTACAAGAGTTACTTCAGGTTCAAAATCAATATTTTTAAAAAGAGTTTTAGGAAAGAAAAGTTGCTTGAGTTTTACCAATAGCAACATCACACACGCATAACC
>CAIUEQ010000368.1 GCA_903898215.1 uncultured Bacteroidota bacterium
ACTTTGATCAATCCAAATGGTCCGGTAAATGGAATTCCAAATAACTGGTTGCAATTACTTTCATCCGGTCCGCTTGTGAGTGTTGAGCCAGGTGAATCATTTACCTATGTAGTTGCATACGTTGCTGCAAATAAACTTGGACCGCAAACTGTTTCTAATGGAGGTTATACAAGCACACCGGAAACACGACAAGAATTAACTGAACACTTTATTCGTGCTCGTGCAACTTATTTAGGTGAAGATGTTAATGCTGATGGAAAATATTCATTAGAATTGGATTTGAACAGAAATGGAAAATTAGATCATTATGTACTTCCATCACCTCCAGATGTGCCGAATATAAAAATTGTTGCCTCTGATAATAAAGCAGAAATTTATTGGGATGCAGGTTCTGTTTCATCAATTGATCCTATATCGCGTAAAAAAGATTTTGAGGGTTACCGAATTTATCGCACCAATGTTGGCGATGACTTGAGTCAGAGTTTATCTGATAATGAAAATCTTATCGGGCAATGGGATTCGGTTGGTAATGCAATAGGTTACAATAATGGTTTTGAAGCAATACAATTATCATCACCAAAAATGTTTGAAGGGGATACCACAAAATATTGGTTCAAATACGAAATGAATAATTTGCAAAACGGTTGGCAATATTTATTTGTGGTAACAGCTTTTGATAAAGGTGATGCAACAGTTGGATTAAGTTCTCTCGAATCATCTTTATCACAAAATGCTACCAGTGTTTTTGCAGGAGCAACACCGGTTTCAATTGACGGAAATAATTCAACGCATGTTGGTGTTTATCCAAATCCTTATAAAACTGCAGCATCATGGGACGGAACAACATCGAGAACACATAAAATATATTTTTACAATATTCCCGATAAATGTGATATTCATATTTACACTAGCAGCGGAGATCTTGTTGCGTCACTTAATCATGATGCTTCAACATATAAAGGGGAAGATTCAAAGTGGTTTGAGCAATATGCAACAAATCCCAATAAAACTTTTTCGGGTGGCGAACATGCTTGGGATATTTTATCTTCGTTTAAAACAACCATTACAACTGGAGTATATTTATTTACAGTAAAAGATATAAAAACAGGTAATATTGAAGTAGGAAAATTTGCAGTGATTAGGTAGACATTTGTCAATTTATAATAAGCAATGAGCAAAGAGCAAAGAGCAATGTGCAATAAGCAATGTGCAATAAGCAATATGCAATAAGCAATGAGCAATAAGCAATGTGCAATGAGCAATGAGCAATGAGCAATAAGCAATGAGCAAAGAGCAATAAGCAATGAGCAATAAGCAATGTGCAATAAGCAATGTGCAATAAGCAATATGCAATAAGCAATGTGCAATAAGCAATGAGCAATAAGCAATGAGCAATAACCAATAACTAAATAACTAAATAACCAATAACCAATAACAGAAAACTAAACAAAAAAAACATGAAAAAAACGTTACTCATTTTGTGTGCTTTGATTGCAACAATGGTTGTAGAAGCGCAAAGTTATGGCCCTTACCCAATTATTCCGATTGACACAGTTCAATTTGTGAGCAACAGTAAATTAACAAGAGTACCTCCTTGCGATTCGTCTGATTATGTAAATCCAATTAAGAAGAATGCAACTTATGGAGATACAGTTCGTGTAGTAGGAATTGTAATGATGGATCCTCGTGCTTATGGATTATCTATATCACGTAAGGGAACATTTATTCAACGTGATAGTGCTAACGGAAGCCCTTGGTCAGGTGTGTTAGTTTTAGCAGATCCTGCGGCAACAGTTATAACACCTTCATCCAATCCTGTAAATAATACCGTTCCCGGTTTCTTGGCTGAAACTAAATTTTACGACAATTTAAAATTAGGATATAAAGTTCGTGTAACCGGAATTATTCGTCAGTTTAATATCTCAGGTACATCTACCGGAGAAACGCAAATTGATATGTTGCATGATTACAATGGAAATTTTACAAATTCTGTAGAAATTCTTAGCATAATCCCTAAAACAATTCCTCCTGTGGTGATGACAGTAGATTCGTTTATGACAGGTAACCCTGTTGCAGGAAATGCAACTTCAAACAGAACCACTGCTGAAAAATATGCAGGTATGTATGTTGAGTTAAGAAATGTAACTGTTTACACTCGTACCATAAGTGGTTCTAAATTTGTTTGGTCGGTGATTGATGATAATGGAAATTCAATTCAAATTAGAGATTTCTCTGGTTATTTTAGAAATGATGGCTTAGAAGATACTTCGTTACATATTCCTCATACATTCGCTCCTCCTGCAATTGGTGCACGTTTAGCTTATGTTAGAGGTGTTATCACAGAAACAGCTTCTGCTGCTGCAACAGGATATTGGATTGCTCCTTTAAGTCCAAGTGATATTGGTGGTGTTACATATACTCCTCCTGCAATTGCTTCAATTAATCGTACTCCGGTAGTTGCCGGTCCAACTGACTCTGTGTTGTTTGCAGTTAAAACAATTAAAGGTGCAAGAGGAATTCAAAGTGGAAGAATGTATTTCACAGTTGGATATAACTCGTTTGCATTTGATTCGGTTTCGATGACAAGAAGTACTTTAGATAGCTCAGTATGGAATGCAAAAGTTCCAAATAAAGCTGCAAATTCTGTAGTAAAATATTGGTTCAAGTTTATCGATTCAAATTCTGTATATAGAAATTTCCCAGATTCGTTGGGAACAAATTCATCATACTTAGTTACACCTACCGGAGCTATTAATTCTATTGCTCAATTACAATTTAGTCCATATACAAGTCTTGCAACTATTTGGAGTGGAGATTCAATTCCTGCAATGAATATTAGCGGGATTGTAACAGGAATTAATTTTATTGCAGGAACACAAAGTATGCTTACCATACAAAATGGAACAGGACCAAATTCAGCAATATATATTCAGCGTGCATTAACAAATGATGTTACTGCAAATTGGGCAATTGGCGATTCGGTTAATATCACTTCAGCAAAAGTTTGGGAAACATTTAATGTTACAACCTTAAATAGTATTTCTGCAACTAAAATTGCAAGTGGAAAAGCACTTCCTGCATTTGCAAATAATTTATCGATGGATTCATTCCGATTAAATAATGTAAGATATGCTCGTCCATACGAAGGAGTATTAATGCATTGGGATTCTATTGTAGTTTTCAATCCAAATCCTGATGGACCGTTAAGTAATTTTTATGAATTCTCTTTTGCAAAAGATACTACGGCTCCTATTGGTTTAAGAGTTGATGATATGAATGCTTCCATTCATAATGTGAGTAGTAAAATTAAAAAAGGAATGAAGATGGATTTCATTCAAGGACCAATGTTTTTTAGTCACAATGATTTTAAATTAATACCACGCAGTTTAGGAGATATTGATCTTAGTCATTTAGATACACTTGCTCCTGTAATTACATTAAAAGGAAAACAGTTAGATACTATTTTAGTAAATGCTACTTATGTTGATTCGGGTGCTACTGCACTTGATAATATTGATGGAAACATTACTTCAAAAATTATCAAAACCGGAACAGTAAATTCAGCAATAGCCGGTACAAATATTTTAACCTATACTGTTTCTGATAATTGGGGTAATACAAGCTCTACTAATCGCTATATAATTGTTAAAATAAAAACAGCTATTCGTGATTTAGAACTTTTGAATGCAGCAATTAATGTATATCCATCACCGGCAAATAATGAAATCACAGTTTCGGCAAACGGAATTCAAACTTTACCTGTAAATATTTCTATCATTGATATTGTTGGTCGTCAATTCGTCAGCAAACAAATGAAACAAGGAACATTTAACGAAAAGGTTGATATTTCAACTCTTCAAAACGGAATTTATTTCTGTGTATTGAGTAATGAAAAAGGCAGTCGCACTGTTAAATTCGTTGTGAACGGAAAATAATAATCGTTTATTTTATTTAACGCAATGCCATCTAATTTTAGGTGGCATTGTTGTTTTATAAGAGTGTATAAAAATTAAGATTGTAAACAACAAACAATAAACCTGACACGTTTTCACAATTAATTAAATGGACTTATATTTGATAAGGTTTTGAAAGTTTGAGAACGGAAAATAATTTCCGACAAACTTTTTTAAGCATACAATTGTTTTTGATAAATATATGGAAGCAAAATTCTCACCTCGAGTTAAAGATGTTATTTCCTATAGTCGCGAAGAAGCGATTAGATTAGGACATGATTATATTGGAACAGAACATTTATTGTTGGGTCTTATTCGTGAAGGAGACGGCAAAGCAATAAAAACATTAATCGCACTGGATATTGACATCGTTCGATTAAAAAAATCGATTGAGGAATCAATAAGAAATACTGCTCACGGTAGTGTGAATTTAATTAATATTCCTCTCACCAAACAAGCCGAAAAAGTTTTAAAGATCACTTATCTTGAAGCCAAGATTTTTAAAACAGATATTATCGGAACAGAACATTTATTGCTTTCTATTTTACGTGATGAAGATAATTTAGCATCACAAATTTTATTAAGAAATGGAATTGCGTATGATATTTTTAAATCATCAATTGAAAATAATATTGCTGATACAAAGAGCGAAATGTCGCAAGATTCTGAAGAAGAATATTACCGTGAAGAACGCAAACCTTCTGAGCCTGTTCGGAAAGGTGAATCAAAATCAAAAACACCCGTACTTGATAATTTCGGAAGAGATCTTACAAAGTCTGCTGAAGAAGGAAAACTTGATCCAATTGTAGGTCGCGAAAAAGAAATCGAAAGAGTATCACAAATTCTATCTCGCAGAAAGAAAAATAATCCGGTATTAATTGGCGAACCTGGTGTTGGTAAAACAGCCATTGCCGAAGGACTTGCTTTAAGAATTGTTCAACGCAAAGTTTCTCGTGTATTGTTCAATAAAAGAGTGGTGATGCTTGATCTTGCATCGATAGTTGCAGGGACAAAATATCGCGGACAATTTGAAGAACGCATGAAAGCTGTGATGAATGAATTGGAAAAATCTCCGGATGTAATTTTGTTTATTGACGAAATTCATACCATCGTAGGTGCTGGTGGAGCAAGTGGTTCCCTTGATGCTTCCAATATGTTTAAACCGGCTTTAGCTCGAGGAGAAATTCAATGTATTGGAGCAACAACTCTTGATGAATATCGTCAGTATATTGAAAAAGATGGAGCTCTTGAAAGACGTTTTCAAATTGTGATGATCAATCCTGCATCAGCTGAAGAGTCGATTGAAATATTAAATAATATTAAAAGTAAATATGAAGATCATCATTCGGTTACTTACGATGATGCAGCAATAAAAGCTTGCGTAAGCATGAGCAACCGTTACATGACCGACAGACATTTACCTGATAAAGCCATCGATGTTTTGGATGAATCGGGAGCGCGTGTTCATATCAGCAATATTCATGTTCCAACAAATGTGATCGATCTTGAAAAATCAATTGAGGATATTAAAGTCGAAAAAAATAAAGTTGTTAAAAGCCAAAAATACGAAGAGGCTGCAAAACTTCGCGATAAAGAAAAGCATTTGTTAGAGCAACTCGAAACAGAAAAAGCAAAATGGGAAGAAGAAACAAAATCACATCGCTATAGAGTTACCGAGGAAGATGTTTCAGAAGTAATTGCGATGATGACAGGTATTCCGGTGAAGAGAATTGCTCAGTCTGAAGGACAGCGTTTGCTTAACATGGATACCGAATTACAAGGAAAAGTTATCGGACAGGATGAAGCCATTGCAAAATTGTGTAAAGCGATACAACGTACACGTGCAGGGTTAAAAGATCCAAATAAACCAATTGGCTCATTTGTGTTTTTAGGTCCTACCGGTGTTGGGAAAACTGAATTAGCAAAAGTGCTTGCCAGATATTTATTTGATAATGAAGATTCACTTATTCGAATTGATATGAGTGAATACATGGAAAAATTTTCTGTATCAAGATTGGTTGGAGCGCCTCCGGGATATATCGGATATGAAGAAGGTGGACAGTTAACTGAAAAAATTCGCAGAAAACCTTATGCTGTTGTTTTGCTGGATGAAATTGAAAAAGCTCACCCGGACGTTTTTAATATTTTATTGCAATTATTAGATGAAGGTTTCATCACAGATAGTTTGGGAAGGAAAGTTGATTTTAGAAATACTATTATCATCATGACATCCAATATTGGTTCACGCCAGATAAAAGATTTCGGAAAAGGTGTTGGCTTCAACACTCCGTCAAAACAGGCAGCGGGAGATTCGCATGCAAAAGTTGTTATTGAAACTGCATTAAAACGTTTCTTCTCTCCAGAGTTTTTAAATCGTATTGACGATGTGATTGTATTTAATTCTTTAGCCAAAGAATCTATCATCAAAATTCTGGATTTAAATCTGATAAAATTATTAAAACGTGTAGAAGAATTAGGATTGAATTTGAAATTCACAGATGCCGCAAAAAGCTTTTTGGCCGACAAAGGATTTGATCCTGATATGGGAGCAAGACCACTTTCACGAACCATTCAAAAATATGTTGAAGATCCGATCGCTGAGGAGTTGCTTAAGGTAGATCAGAATGAAGGAGCAGTGATAGAAGTAGACCACGAAACAGATGCTGCCGAATTGAAAATAAGTGTTCAGAAGAAAAAAGAACCACGTAAAAAGAAAGATGCTCCACCGGTAAATCCGAGCGAGAATTAATTTATATATTTTCAATTTGCAATCATAGCATCATGGACATTCAAACAAAAAAGATAAATTTTATTGAAGAGTTTCTTCGAATACAAAATGAAGGTGTAATTAATTTGCTTGAAGCTGTTTTGAAAAAAGAAAAAAGCAAACTTTATAAAGAGTCACTTAAACCAATGACTTTGGATGAATTAAACTTAAGGATTGCTGAAGCTGAGCAGGATATTAAAGAAGGAAGAGTTTATACTACCGATGAATTAAGAAGTTGCCTGAAAATATCTTTGTGAACTTTGTGAAAAAACTTTGCGCTCTTTGCGGTAAAAAACAACCGTTTTGAGTTAAAAAAATAACCTTTAGCACGCAAATAAAAAATCGCAAGGTTTGAATAAATTCTTTTCATGAAAATTACATTAATACAAACAGGTAAAACACATTTTGATTTTGTTGATGAAGGTTTCGACATGTTTGCAAAACGCTTAAAACATTATTGCAAATTTGAAACGCAACTCATCGAATTGCCAACAAAATTAAAATCATCGGATATCGAAATTATCAAAAAAAATGAAGGCGAATTATTGATGAAGAAAATTTCGTCTACTGATTTTCTTGTGTTGTTAGATGAAAACGGAAAGGAATTTCACTCCAAAGATTTTGCAATATTTATCCAAAAACAATCTTTGCATCAAGCTTCCTTAACATTTGTTATTGGTGGAGCTTATGGTTTCAGTAAAGATATTTATGAAAGAGCAAATGCTAAAGTTTCGCTCTCAAAAATGACCTTCTCTCACCAACTTATCCGTTTGATTTTTGCCGAACAATTGTATCGTGCATTTACAATTATCAAAGGTGAACCTTATCATCATGAGTGATGTTTGAGGTTTGAAGTTTGTAGTGAATAATTGAAGTTAGAAGTAGTGTGTATGAATTTTTAAATGGAATAACGGTAACGCATTCGAAGTTGAAATAATTGACTATCACTAATTGATAAAAACATGAAAAAGTTAAAAAATATTCATCCTGGAGAAATTTTACAAGAGGAGTTTTTATTGCCTCTAGAAATTAGTGCATACAAGCTTTCGAAAGACATTGGTATTCCGCAAACTCGTGTTTCTGCTATTGTAAAAGGAAATAGAAGAATAACAGCTGACACAGCGCTAAGGCTTTCAAAATATTTTGGAAATACAGCAAAATTTTGGCTCGGACTTCAAGATGATTTTGATATTGAAGAACAAAAAAATATCAAGAAGGCTGAATTAAATACCATTAAACTGCATACTCAACATGCTGCATAACGTATAAGTAGTTTGGGGTAAGATGTTGGAAGTTGGAAGTGTTTTTTCTCCTTGGTTTATTTCAATTAAAATTTAAGTTTGATTAGAAATATTATTTCGATTAAAAGCGATTATGTACGTTTATAAACGTTTGTAACCGTTTTTATAGCAGCAATTCACAAGTTAGCAGCAATGCAAGACATCCGTTTAAAAGTGGATTTTTTTGCAATTTGACA
Organism: uncultured Bacteroidota bacterium; assembly: GCA_903898215.1. GTDB lineage: Bacteria > Bacteroidota > Bacteroidia > UKL13-3 > UKL13-3 > CAIUEQ01. The sequence goes on from CAIUEQ010000368.1 coordinate 8,198, forward strand.
ATTTATTTTTTGCTATATTTGACTGGTGAAAAAGACAAAACCCATATACCTTGACTTTATCGTTGACAAGTTAACAAACTCAATCCAAAACACTATTTCGGGTGACAGTTTTCAGACAGATATAAGTCGGTTGACAATGGCAGACCTCAAACAAATAACCAAGAAAAACGGATGGAATTTTAAATGGAATGAAGAACTTGCAAACAACAGCAGAGAAGTTTATAAATTAACAATTATAAATAATCCAACAATCATTCAAGGACTTTTGAGTTTCACTATTAAGACAGATCACGTTTATATGAATTTGCTTGAAAGTGCCCCATTCAACCTTGGACGAAATAAAATTTATGAAGGAGTTTCAGGCAATTTAGTTGCTTATGCCTGTAAGGTCTCGTTTCAAAACGGATTTGAGGGTTTTGTTTCATTTGATGCAAAGACAAATTTAATTGAACATTACAAAAAGAGTTTAGGAGCAAATCACTTTGGCGGACAATTAATGATTATTCCGACACATGTTTCACAAAATTTAGTTGACAAATATTTTAAAAATTAAAAGTATGGGACACATAAAAGAACCTGAAGGCGTTGACTTTGTTATTAACGGAAAACCTTTGACAAAAGATGAAGAAATTGCCATTAGTAATTATATTAAATCTTATAAGGCAAAACATTCTTCCAAACCGACAATTGTTAAGCAGACATTAAGACGCTCAGAAAGCAGAAAAAAAGTTTCTGCATAACATAGACACTTAACCTTAACAGACGTGATGCACAGCTGCTAACACGCGCTAATAATCAATTTGGGTTTTTGTTTTGGTAACAACATTTAATTTCTAATTTGCATTTCGTTTCGTGTGACAAAAAAGTGGTTCTAATTCCCAAACTGCTTTTAGCGCGGGAACGTTATG